>DAORAG010000082.1:0-9554 GCA_035344095.1 Cyclobacteriaceae bacterium
TCTTTAATCCATAGTTGGTTTGCAGTCACGATCGCAATTTTATCTTGAAACCCTGCAAAGAAGCGAGTTACCACATCTGCCTCTTTGACGATTTCGTTTCCATCAGAAGAGAACAATTTAGATTCAAAACCGGAATCCCTTCCGGTCATGAAAATCCTATCGTTAATGCATTGCAATCCCCCAGAGGCCCCCGACTCCTGACCCGGATATAGGTCCCTGACTATCGAGGTGCCCTCCATTGTCCCATCTGTCTTCCACAACTCGCGACCCAAGTCGTTTTCAATAAGAGTATAAACAAGATTGCCGCAAGGATAGCACGGAAAGTTTAGTCCACCAGGCTGGGTATTAATGTCCTTTACAAGCTCCTGTGCTGCAACAGAAAAACAAAAAAAAGTGGAAAATAAAATTGTGATAGATTTCATTATCGAATGAAATATAACACAAATAACGAAAACCTCAATCGGCAAAAAGCTAATCAAACTAAAAGAGCCAGCTGAATAGCTGGCGCTTATTTTTGAAACTGTTAAGATCTGAGACTACCTCTTCTGCCCAAGACTTGGGTTTTTCATTGGGCTATTCATATAATCAACAGTCAGGTTGAGCATCGCGCGTAGTCCTGTGATCATACCGCTCTCATCGATGTAAAAATCAGGTGTATGATGCGATGGCACCTTGGTTGGGTCCGCATCTTTTGGCATGCCGCCTACAAAGAAAAAGAACCCAGGCACTTTTTGAGAGAAAAAGGAAAAATCTTCTGCGCCAGTAACTGCCTTGATCACTTTGGCATTCTCTTTACCAGCCACTCTCTCCATCACTGGTTTAGCCCAATCGGTCAATTCCGGTGAGTTATAGGTTACAGGGTAGCCTCTGATGATTTCAACTTCAGCTGTTGCGCCCATGCTCTCTGCAATGTTGGTAGCGGTTCGCTTTATTCTTGCATGCAATTCATCCTGCATGCGGTTGTCAAGTGTTCGCAAGGTTCCGGTCATTTCTACTTCTTCCGGAATGATGTTGTTTCTCACGCCACCGTGTATTGTCGCTACTGTCAAGGCAACGCCTGCTTCGGTAAGATCAAGCTGGCGACTCACGATAGTCTGTAAACCATTGATGATTTGTGCCGAAACAACAATCGGATCAATGCCAGACCATGGCGCAGATCCATGCGCTTGCACACCTTTCACCTTTATTTTCAACATATCCGCTGCAGCCAATAGCCCTTCCGGTTTAAATGTTACCATGCCAACTGGCGTTTGCGAGCTAATGTGCAAACCAAAAGCTACATCCACCTTGGGATTATCCAACACACCTTCTTTTATCATCAGGGCCGCTCCACCTTCTTCTCCTTCCGGTGCTCCTTCCTCAGCGGGCTGGAAGAGAAACACAATGGTGCCCTTTAGCTCCGATTTCATTTCAGACAAAATTTGGGCAACGCCCATCAAGATCGCTATGTGCGTATCATGACCACACGCGTGCATCACGCCCACATCTTGTCCGAGGTAAGTCGCCTTTTCTTTTGATGCAAAGGGGAGATCGACACGCTCAACTACTGGCAATCCGTCAATGTCAGCGCGAAGAGCAATGGTAGGCCCAGGTTTACCCGTTCTTAAAATTCCGACTGCTCCCGTCTTCGCCACCGGATACTTCACTTCCATGCCCAGCGATTTCAAATGATCAGCAATCATCTTGCCGGTCTTGAATTCACGATTGGACAACTCAGGGTACTGGTGAAAGTGTCTTCTCCACTCGATTATTTTGGACTCCAGTTCCTTTGCTTTCTGATCAATCTTAGCCTGTGTCTTTGCGCTGCTTTGGCCGAGGGCCAGTACACCACTCACCAAAGACAAGGCCACTAGCATTATTAAGTTCTTCATTGTATTGGTAATTTTGATCAAGATATTAAAATCAGGAACCGGGCGGAAACACATTTATGCAGTGGGTCAAAATATTGTCAGGCAAAGAAGAGGCGCTGAAAAGGATAAAGCCAGGAACAACACAACTGGTAGTGGTGCATCAGCAACGGATTTGCCTCGCTCGCGTTGAAGATGATTTCTTCGCAGTAGAGGATAAATGCTCCCATAATGGTGAATCACTAAGCAAGGGCAACATCAATTATCTTGGTGAGGTTATATGCCCCTGGCATGGATATCGTTTTAACTTACAAACAGGACGTGAATCCGGTGAGCGGTCCAGAGACTTAAATACTTACGCTATCAAAAGTGATGAGTCTGGCTTCTATGTCGGCCTCTGATAAACAATACTATCTTAGCAAATTCGTTTGTTAAACCTGATGCGCATTTTTTTCTCTTTCTTTCTCTTTGTTAGTGTCCATTGGGCAGACGCGCAGGACTTTCACAATCCAATTCCATCGCGCATAAAGGAGAGTTTTGATGTTCCTGCGGATCTGCTGGCAAAGCGCACTTGCGTCTTTTACTCCTCTGACATGAAAATCGACCAGCTGGAAAAAATTCAAAAATCATTTCAGAACTCCGGTATCGATGCCGTTGCATACTTTAAAACTGAACTGGTCTTTGCCGGGCGCGAGGTCACACAAAAGATCACGGAGTTCCTCAACAAACGAGAAATAGCTTTCATTGCTCTGATTTCAAGGGACAACAAAGGGTTTTCATTTCTCATTACTCCATTTAATGGAAACCCAACGTTTGTAGATGAGGGTCAAAAAGCCTGGGCTGTTAATTTCCCGGATCTTTCAGAGGCGTTACAAATAATCTATCGCACGGCCATCAACAATCAACCGAACAAAAACCTACTGATCAATTCCTATCCCGAAACCAACTTTCCCATCAGCGTGATTGACGGCAGGCGCTCCGACTTCTTTGCCATCGATTTGAAAGTTGATCACCTGGCAGTACCCTGGTTTCAAAACGCAGAAAGCGATTCTCTACTGGTCAAGTTATTCAAAGATTATTATCCCTTTACCTATGCGATGACAGAACCCGGCCAGGATAAAAAAGAACTACGGTCGAAAGGATTTCACTATGAGCTTTGCCTGGTTCATACTGAAGGCGCAATCGCCCGGGAAATTTTAGGTTACCCAGCCTCAGGAGAAAGTGCGATCACTTCTGTAACCTATCCCAATGGGGACGTCAGACTAAAAACAATCCCTTCTGAAACACCGGTTTATAAATTTTATTTCAAACACCTTGAATCCGGAAACGTGTTCTTAGGCACGAAATGGGATGCGGACGTTACCTGGGACAGCGCACTCCGCAATCATATCAAGGGGTTCAGGGCTGAGTTAAAAATACCGTAAGATTATTCTGATTTCTTCCTGTTGGAGATCACGAGGGCAACTACGATGATCAGCGCAGCCCATGCATATCCATTCATATGAATTCTAGGAAAGTGAATGTGTGCATCAGGCCAACCTCCACTAAATATGCCGCCAAATATTGCTTCAAAGATCGCTCCTATAATGCCGAAGATCACGCCAAACACAGCAGCGATTACTCCGAAAATCGCTCCAAACAAACCTGCTATCAGGCCGAAGCCCCCAGCCAGTAAACCGATCCAAACCGGGAAGGTGATAAGTACAATGAAAGCGATCAGGATAGCGGATAAACCCTTTGCCATGAGCATCGATGAGTTGGTTGAATCAAATCGAATATCAAAAACCGTTCATTTCGGTTACGATTTCTAAAATCGTCCAAAACAGGGCACAATCGGCATTTTTCGTTCCCCCGAAAACCCAATGGTGTTGAAAATTGAACACCTCAAAGGATAAAAATGAACAGTTTTAGGTTCGCTTGCGATAATTAATAACCGCCCATGTATTCAAAAAGACACCAAAGGCAGCTACAATTAAGAGGTGATATCTAATGTCATAGAGACTGCTGCCCTTCAACACAACCATGCGCATCACCTCAATGAAGTACGATACCGGATTAAATTTGGTGAACGTCTGCGCCCAGGCCGGCATGCTGTCAATTGATGTGTAAAGTCCTCCAAGTAAAATGAAAATCATCATCATGAAAAATGAAATCAACATGGCCTGCTGTTGTGTCTCTGTGTAGGTGGAAATCAACAACCCGAGGCCAAGCACCGACAGAAGGTAAATCACAGCAAAAAGATAAATTGTGAGGAGACTTCCATCGGGCACGATACCGTAGAACAGTCTAGCGAGGATCATTCCGATTGTAAGCACTACGATCCCGAGTACCCAAAACGGAATCAACTTGCCAAGTATAAATTGATGTTTGCGAATAGGTGTTACATTGATTTGCTCTATCGTCCCAACTTCCTTCTCTCTTACAATGTTTAATGCCGACAAAAATGATCCTACCATCGTGACCAGTATCACGAGAATGCCTGGTACCATGAAGTACTGATAGTTGAGCAAAGGATTGAACCAATTGATTGTGGAAACCTGGATCATCGGCTGCGGATTGAATCGTGGCATTTGAATCCAATCCAGGCGGATGTCGTTGTTAAAATCGTTGATGATGTTTCGCAGATAAACTCCGCCAAGATTTGCTTTTACCCCATTGATCGCGTTCAACGCCATGAACAAACTACTCTCATCATGCTTCACTATGTCCTTCTCAAAGTTTGCAGGAATCTGCAACACAAGGTCTGCCCTGTCTTTCTCCACCTCTTCAAGTGCTTCATTGTAGGACGAAGTGTAGGAAGCCAGATCAAAATATTTTGATGCCGATATTTTATTTACCAGCTGGCGAGAGTAGGTAGAATGATCCTGATCCACTACAGCAATCTTGATGTTTTTCACCTCATAGTCTGCCGCCAGTGGCAATACGATCAACTGTATTGATGGCATCATAAAGATCAACCGCAGAATCGCTGGGTTTCTAAATATCTGTCTGAACTCCTTTTCTAAAAGTATCCTCAGGGTTCTCATTCCAGTCTCACTTTAAATTTTTTAAGGCTCACGGTGAGCAGCACAAAACACATTCCGGCAAGTACCAGCGTTTCGATCCAAACGGTCTCAAGCCCTGTGCCTTTTATCATTACATCCTTGACGATATAATAAAACCATTTGGCAGGCACTGCATTGGAAATAACCTGCAGGGGCACCGGCATATTCTCCACGGGAAACATAAATCCGCTAAACATGACGGTTGGCAAAAAGAGCCCCATTAACGAAATCAACATGGCTACCTGCTGCGACCCTGAAATGGATGAGATGAGAAGTCCCAGTGACAGTGCCGTGAGTGTAAACAACAAACACTCGAAAACAAGAAGCCAAAGACTTCCCTGTATTGGCACGTCCAAAACATATACACTTAGTAGTAGTATGCTGCCGATGTTTACCATAGATAGTAACAGGTAGGGAATCATTTTTGCCACAATAACCCTCATGGGTACAATGGGAGAAACCAAAATCACCTCCATCGTTCCTAACTCCTTTTCTCTTACTATTGAAATTGATGTCATCATCGCACCCACAAGCATGAGCACCATCGCCATTACACCGGGCACAAAATTGTAAGACCCTTTCAGTTGCGGATTGTACAACATTCTAAATTCTGTGTTGATGCGATAAGGCAGTTCATTGGTTTCGCGCATGCTGTTTTGATAATCCATAATTATCGCCTGAGCGTAGGTGGTAAGCGTATTGGCTACATTGGGGTCAGTAGCATCAGCAACCAGCTGTATTCGCGCTGAATTGGTGTGGAGAAGGTTTTGTTGAAATTGTTCGGGAAAAACAATTGCCAGCCTGATCTTCCCTTCCTGGAAAGCAGGTTCCAATTCAGGATACGAGTTCAGATTGTCAACGATATCAAAATACCGGCTTGCTTCAAGCTCATGAATGATCGCTCTGGTGGCTTCATCTTTTGACAAATCGAGAATTGCGATTCTGGAATTCTTTACCTCGTTGGTCAACGCGAAACCAAAAATGAGAATCTGGGTCACCGGCATTCCGAAAAGGATGAATAGCGTTCTCCTGTCTCTCAGTAGATGGTAGAATTCTTTCTGTATGAAATAAAAAAATTGCTTCACTAGTTGTCTGATCTTTTTGCCTTCCTGGCCAATTGCACGAACACATCTCCCATTCCTTGCACTTTGAATTGTTGCGTAAGCGCTGACGGGGTATCCATGGCTTCAATTTTTCCATCTACCATGATCGACACCCGGTCGCAATACTCTGCCTCATCCATGTAATGTGTAGTTACAAAAACTGTCGTACCGCGATTTGCTGCCTCATAAATCATCGTCCAGAATTCTCTACGGGTCACGGGATCAACGCCCCCGGTGGGCTCATCCAAAAAAACAATCTTGGGATCGTGAATCATCGATACAGAAAATGATAGCTTTTGCTTCCACCCCAATGGCAGTTCCTTCACCAACGTACTGGCCTGACCCTCCAGATGGAGATGATGAAGCATGAACTCTGTCTTCTCATTGATTTGTTTATCCGACAACCCATATATCCCACCGTAGAATCGATTGTTCTCCCGAATGGTAAGATCTTCATACAGTGAGAACTTCTGGCTCATGTATCCGATACTCTTTTTGATTTTTTCTGATTGCTTATACAAATCATATCCCGCTACAACGGCTTCACCACTTGTGGGCATCGATAAACCGCAGAGCATTCGCATGGCTGTCGTTTTGCCAGCTCCATTGGCTCCCAGAAAACCAAATATCTCCCCCTCCTTTACATCAAACGAGATCGCGTCAACAGCCACGAAGTTTCCAAATCGCTTGGTCAACTTTGATACCGAAATGCTCGATCCCTCTTTCATTGGTTCATCAATTCCATGAAACAATCTTCAATGGTAGGCTCAGTTCTATCAATAGAAATTGAACTGACACCCTTGTCCTTAAACTCCTGTTTAAAGGATTCAATATCGATTGTCGACTCTTTGAAAGTCACATGATGGTGCTGGCCAAATGGATAGCACGTGTCAACTCGTGAGTCGTCTCTCAATTCCAGCATGAGCCGATACATGTTGTCACCTTGAACAGCCCAAAGTGGTTTCTGAAACTGTGAAATAACTCCTGCGGGGGAATCGATCTTCATTATCGAACCGTTCTGCATCAACGCGACTCTATCGCAAAGGCTGGCTTCATCCATATAAGGCGTTGACACAAGAATGGTAATTCCCTGCTTTTGTAATCCTCTAAGCAGTTGCCAAAATTCCTGTCGCGAGACGGCATCAACACCAGTAGTGGGCTCATCCAAAAACAAAACACTCGGACGATGGATGAGAGCGCAACTCAACGCAAGCTTCTGTTTCATCCCGCCTGATAAGGCTCCTGCTCTCCTCTTCTTGAAAGGTTCGATTTGAACATAGATATCCTTAACCAGCTCGTAGTTTTCTTCGAGTGAGGTGTTAAAGAGTGTGGCAAAAAATGACAGATTTTCCTCTACGGTGAGATCCTGATAAAGAGAGAATCGTCCCGGCATATAGCCAACTCGTTTTCTTATTTGTTCATAATCTGAAACCACATGGTAGCCATCTACCCAGGCCTCTCCTTTGTCCGCCAGCATCAGCGTGGTGAGAATTCTAAACAAAGTGGTCTTCCCAGCTCCATCCGGACCAATTAGGCCAAACAGCTCACCCGCCTCGACATTGAAAGTGATATCCTTCAATGCTTCCACGGGCGATTTACCCGACTTAAAGCTTTTGTATACGCGATCGACCTGAATGGATTTCATATATCCTAGAAATTGACTTCTCCGTACATGCCAAGTTTCAGGTAGCCATCATTCTTCACTTTGATCTTGATAGCGTACACCAAATTAGCGCGTTCCTCTTTGGTCTGGATTGTTTTGGGTGTGAACTCTGCCTTATCTGACACCCAGGTGACTACTCCCTTATAGGTTTTGTATCCGCCTTCTGAATTGTCAACTAACACTTCAACTTCCTGATTCAGCTTGATTTCAGGCAACTGTGTTCCGGTGATGTAGGCCCGTAATATGATGTCACTGAGATTTGCGATCTTATACAACGCCTTGCCGGGAGCAGTAACCTCATTTTCCTCAGCGTACTTCACCAGTACGGTTCCGTTCACAGGATTGATAATCTGTGATTTTCTGATTTGATCCTGAAGTTGTTCCACCTGCACTTCAATAGGCTTCACTTCACTTTGCAATGATGACGTGGTAGTATTCAGCGAGGATTGTAAGGCATCATATTGCTTTTGCAACAAAGCCAGCTGCGCAGTTAAATCATCCACTTGTTTTTGTGTGGCTGCATCATCCTTTAAGAGACTTTCAAACCTGGCTTTTTCTTTTTTCGCAGTTTCAATTTGTTCTCTAATGGTAGCCAATTGTTTGGCCGTATCTGGTTGACGTGCCATCACGGCCTTCGCAGACAACTGAAGTTGCTTCTTCTTCAAGCGCAATTGCAAAGTGTCGATATATCCCACAACTTCGCCAGCCTTGAGTGTTTGGCCTTCCTGGATATTGAACTGTAAAATTTTTCCAGCTGCTTCGGAAGAGATGATGGTCTCATCGGCTTCAAAATTTCCGGTTGCATCAAACTGATCATCGCCATTGCCGCATCCGGCAAGCACCATCAAGGAGATCAAAAAGAGGTATGTTTTATTCATAGTCATATTCCTTACAAAATTTTAATTCTGAGTTCCAATCGTATTCTGATAAGCATACATCGCCATCAGCAATTGCATTTCATGAAGCAACTTGCTTTGCTTCGCCTGATCTTCTGCATTAAGTTCACGCAAATAGTCATTGGTAGTTATTACCCCATTCTCCTGTTGCACTTCAGCCGTTTTGGCAATGCGTTCTCTCAGAGCAATAATTTGATCATCCACGTCAATTAGTTTTCGCAGCTTGTCAAGTTCTTGCTGTTGCTGATTAGTAACCAATGATGTGTTGAACAAGAAATTCTCTCGTTGTACTTCTATCCTTTGCGTGTTTAGAGTAAATAGTTCTTTATCTCTTTTTGAATTGTAGAGACCCCCTAGTGTCCAGTTCAGTCTCACTCCCCCGATATAATAGGTGTCGAAGTCGTTGAGTAGCATATTTAACGCAGGCCTGCCGTATCCTGCCTGAAGAAATAAGCCCACACGAGGAAGGTTTTTGGTTTTACCCAATTGATACTGCGATTTGTAAAGATCATTTTGGTAGTTGAGCAACGTAAGTTCTGGCCTGACGATCTCAGGCTCGTTGGCGATCGCCAGCACTTGCGGCTTGACCAATGTTGTTGACTCAGGAAGTGACTGGTTAATAAACAGCCCAAGCATTGACAAATAGGCATGACGGGCGGCATTCATTTCAATCACACGCTGCTCTGCTTTCAGATATTCAGCATGCAATATGTCGAGATTGGTTTTGAATGCGGTACCATTTCGAATGGCCGACTCAATGTGGTTTATATTTCTCTGAAGATCCTTTTGCAGAAGTTTAACCTGATCGGTCTGTTCCTCGACCAATAGTATACCAAAGAAAAGTTGGTTGATTCTCTCACGTATCTGGTACAGCTCCACCTCCAGTTTTTGATCTTCAATTCTTGAGCTGCTCTCGGTGAGTTGCTTTTGATTTTTGATGGTACCCCCATCATAGACAGTTTGGCTTACTTCACCGTATATCTTGTACTGGTCTTTCGACA
>DAORAG010000083.1:0-9526 GCA_035344095.1 Cyclobacteriaceae bacterium
ACTTCAATCTTTCACGACTAAGCAGGAACCTTTTTTCTGTAGTCGGAGGGAGTAAAACTTGTGAATTTTTTGAAAGCAGAATTGAAAGAAGATAGTGTGTTGAATCCACAATCGTGGGCAATACCTGCAATGCTGATGTGTTGTTTTGAAACGTCAACCAATAGTTTCTTCGCTTCTTCCACTCGATATGAATTAATAAGGTTTACAAAATTTTGATTGAGCCCATTACTTAAAACATAGGATAGAATATAAGTTGGAATGCCGGTAAGCGAAGCGCATTGAGCTAATGAGAAATTGGCGTTCAGGTAAGGCTTTTGACTTTCGATGATTGCAATCAACTTCTTTTTGTACCGATCGACTTCCTCTTCTGAAAGGTTGAGGTTATCATATTTCTTTTTCTTTTGAATGTTGAATACGTTATTGTCTTTCAACACCAGAAAACTGATTAGATAAATCAATAACGAATGAACAACTGCACCAGTCTCATAAGGAGTCAGTCGTAGGATGTAGTTTGAAAAGTAACTGACCTGGAATATCGTAATCGTTATCAGTAGAATCAAAATTACACTCTTCAACGGTTTGTCTTTGCGTGAAACAAAAACAAGGCTCCACCCAAGTACCAGGTAGATCAAGGTATAGTAAAGCAAGGCGCTGTAACCTCCCCGATACCAAAAATCATTAAGCGAAAGAAAAGGTGAGAGAACAAGAACAGCAATTGCGGGAATAAACTGGAGTAGAATCCAAATTCTCCTGGGAGACTTTTGAAATAAAGATTGAATATAGATAAGGAACAAAGGACCTAGCAATGCATGAGCAGCAAAGCCAATATTCATGATCCAAAGTGGTGGATCTGGGTTAAAAAGATAGATGGTAGATTTTGCTACTCTAACGCCAATCATCATCAGTGTCAGGCCAAGAAACAGATAGGTGATTTTATCCTTTGCGTTGCTTAAGAAATAAACACCAAGGAGAATACTCTGGACAACACCCAGCCAGCAAAGCACCAATATCAATTCACTCATGAATTATTCTTGATGCGCAAATTTAACCCAAATTATGCATTAGGACATAATTTCTCCAACGGGAGACGAAGCCTCGCTTTGTTGGGTTAAGCCATGACAGATTTTCTTTTCGAAATTTATCGTCATAGGCTCTAGAGCAAATGAGCTAGCCTTCAACAAGGTCGATCATCTGCTTACGTTGTGTGTCGTTGGGTAGTCCTCCAACACCAGCACTCAGATTATCGATCATGTGTTGGAGTTTTGAGGTGCCAGGTATCACGCAGGTTACGGCAGGATTTGCGAGAATGTATTTCAGAAAAAAACATCCCCAGCTTTCACAGCCAAATTCTTTGGCCCATTGAGGTATCTCTTTACCACGCACCTTTCCAAATAGGCCACCACCTCCAAAAGGTTGATTGATAAGCGTGGCAACTCCTTTTTCCTGCGCTATGTTCAGTACGCCTGTTTCGGCATAGCGATTGACAATTGAATAATTGATTTGTATAAAGTCGACAGGATTGTTCTTGATAATGCGTTCTACCTGATCGTGTGCACTATCGACATAGTGCGTGATGCCGATATATCGAATTTTTCCTTCGTCCTTCCATTGTCGCAGCGTTTTGTAGTGCGTTTGCCAGTCCACCAGATTATGTATTTGCATTAAATCTATTTTATCTCGCTTCATCAGCGACATGGAGGTTTTCATCTGGTTGATGCCGGCTTCTCGCCCTGAAGTCCAAACTTTAGTAGCCAGGAATAGTTTGTCGTTGATGCCTAGCTCGGTTGAAAGATCTCCAACCACACGTTCAGAACGTCCGTACATCGGTGAACTGTCAATGACGCTCCCATTTTGTTTAACGAGCTGTTGAAGCACTGCCTTTAAAGGAATTCTTTCACGGTCGGATTCACCAACATCAAAAGTCTGCCAGGTACCCACGCCAACGGCTGGTAGTTTTTCTCCAGTAGCGGGAATAATTCTTTTCATAATAGATTGGGATTGTGTGATCGCCCATGAAGGAATAACTGAGATGATGCCCAGTGCGGTCATTGCGTTTATGTATTCTCGTCTGTTCATCTTGATGTCAAATTTATATTTTTTGAAATGGAATATCCTGTGATTGTCCACAAAGACGCGGCCATCACAAATACCGAGAGGACCTGCGTGAAACCTGAACCATGGTTGAACAACAATGTTATCATCCAGGCTGCAGACACATCTCCAAGCCGATAAATAACCACATCTAGAAAATTACGAGTACTGTACGGAGTCGAAATTCTTGATTGCAAATAAAGCCAGTCACGTGCCGGTCGCTGTACGGATAAGTTGGTGATCTTAAAAATAACTAAGGCTGCAGCTGCTGTTATGATCGTAAACCGGATGCCAAGGGCAGAATATAGCAACAACGAGATACAAGGCACGATGAAGAATGAGATTGGTCTTTTACTCCAACTTCTAAGCAGGTAAGGCAACAACAGTACAGAACAATTTGTAATCAAGTCGAGAACGGTGAATAGTTGAATTCTATTTTCTTGTGGTAAATGAGTTCCCACAGTCTTCAAAGTAAAATAGTAAAAGCCGGTCGCCACAAAAGTATAGAGAGCCATAAATGCAATCAGTCGCTTAACAGGTAATCGTGAGCCAGAGATAGGTAGGTTAATTTCATCCGCGGACCTGCTATCGTGAGAAATCAAATAGACAGCACTTAGCACCAATAAGATCGCTGAAAAGGGTAGAAGAAAGAATTCACTGAGTAAATGAGTGATTGCCAGGGTTAGGAGCGGGCCTGCAATAGCGCCAAGATTGGTGGCTGTGTAGGCGGCTGACATTTTATTACTTGTGAATCCCTGAACGGTTGTAATCCTTCTCCATGTTAGAGTGAGAATAGTAAGACTGGTCGCACCGTTGAATGAGAAATACAATAGAGCGTTGAGGAAACTAATTTCTCTCAAACGCAAATAGAGACAAACCTGTCCGATAGCGACAACGATCAGAAGATAGGGTACCAATTTGCGGATATCCATTCTTCGTTCAATGTTTATGAGAATAAGGGAAAAAAGAACCGTGCCCGCTAATGTTCCGGCCATAAGCCAATTCAAATTCTCAACACCTACAGCAACAGCGAGTGTGTCCCTGAGGGGTCTTTGCATGAAATGATTTATAGAGATGACCAGAAGTACCGCCAGACTCCGCCAATCCATTCTAACAATAGAGCTCATTACTTACTCCTGCCTCAGATGATTTACCGGATTGGTTCTGATCACCTTTATTGTATGTCCAGAAATCGAAACCAGCAAGATGAGCAGAGACACCACAACGGCAACAGCAAATTCCCAAAGCTTTGGAGTTGTGTGATAGGCGAAGGACTCAAGCCATCGATTCATCAACATCCAGATCACGGGTATGGCCACAAAGGAACCTATGATGGTGGTTAGCACAAGTCTTCGTGATGCATTTGCGAAGAGGTTGAGGTCGCTCGATCCTATGATCTTGCGAATGGCCAGTTCCTTCTTTTGGCGAGCCAGTCGAAACCAGGTAAGTCCAAGTAACCCCAGCGAGGATACAATTATTGCAAGAATGCAAAAGGCCGTGACGATCGTGGTTAACCTTCGCTCCATATCATATTGCTGATCAAAGAAGTCATCAAGGAAATAATAGTCGAAGGGTGCATTGGGATACATCTTCGCATAGGCAGCTCCTGCGGACCTTACCAAATCAGATTCGTGTCCCTTTTCATACTTAATCATAAACAATCGGGGCGGTTCAAGATTGTAGTGAAAAATAGTTGGCGGAACCGCCTCCCGCGGACTCACCTGATGGAAATCGTCAACTACACCTATGATGTTAAACGTATCTCGGCCAACGAGAATCCGTTGGCCAATGCTCTCATCCAGGTTGGTAAAATCTAAATCGGAGGCAACTTTTTTATTGATGAGAATGTCGCGATCATATTGCTTTGGTGAGAACATCTTTCCGGCAAGGAGTTGGGCATTCATCGTGTTTAGAAAATCTTCGTCAATCACTGCCCGAAAAAATGTATGCTGATCGTTGACATCCGCGCCTACCTTCCTTGACCCACCAAGCCAACTGATGGGTGATCCGGGCGAATCGACTGTGGTTGTCACATCGACTACGCCAGGCAGTTGTCGTATGGTGGACTTGTAGCTATCCAAAGAGTTAAGATAGCCTTCTGAGTTGACGTCAGGCGTGCTAATTACCAACGTTTGCGAAATATCTATGCCTAGATCCTTTTGGTTGACAAATCGCAGCTGGTCAATTATGACAAGTATAGCCACTACCAAAGAAAAAGAGACAAAGGCTTGAAACCCTACGAACATTTCGCGGAGCAATGTTCCTTTTCCCTTCGGAATAAAAAATCCTTTCAGCACATCTACCGCTCGGAACGCGGATAATACCAGCGCTGGATATAAACCTATAATGAAGGACCCAAAAATGAGGAATACAGTCATATACAACCACAAGTCAGAAACCAGAAATGACGTAAGGCTGATTTCGCGTTGTGTCAACTGATTGAAGTGAGGCAGCGCCAGTGCGATTAGAACAATGCAAAGGGCAAGTGCGATGGAGCTCGTAATGAATGTTTCCAGGATGAATTGCGATATGAGGTTCTGTCGGGATGATCCAAGCGCTTTTCTGATCCCAACTTCCCTGGCTCGTGTCAGAGAGTGGCTTGTACTAAGATTGATAAAATTAAGTGAGACGATAGCGAGAATAATAATTCCCAGTGCAAGCAGCACGTTAACAACGGTTTCATTTCCCGTTTTACCAGTTTCAAATTCTGTGTTCGATTTTAAATATATGTCTGTAAGTGGCTGAAGTCGTAATGCTATTGTGGCTGACCGTGGCCCAAGATTCCTTTCGGTTAACGCTCGGAGTTTGGTTTCGAAGTTGCTTGCACTTTCTCCACCTGTCAGGACAGCAAAAGTGTGGAAGTCAAGCCAGGACCAATTGCTTTGGTGTTCTGTGCCAAATATTCTGCCCAGGTCGTGGTACGAGAATAGAAATGTAAACTTAATGCTTGACGTTTCGGGGCAGCGGATGACGCCTCGTATTTCATATTCCTCTACACCGTCAAAGCTTCCAAACTTAATTCGCTTACCAATAGGGTCTTCAGAACCAAAATATTTGAGAGCGGTCTGTTCTTCAACAAATGCGCTACCGGGGTTGAAGAGATCATTCTCAACTCCGCTGAGAAGAGGAAATGAGAAAACTTTGAAGAAACCTGAGTCTGCATGAAAAACATTGCTTTCACGGAAGTGTTCGTCTTCAAATGACACCACGCCACCCCGGTAGCGTTTGAATAGTCGGCATGAGGCCGCCACCTCCGGATACTCCGCAAGTATAGCCGGGCTCACGCCTGCGAATGTCGAGGCAAAGTGGGAGGTTGGAACGCCCTCACGAAGACGCTCTGTCGTGATCCGATAAGTTTGGTTTGCGTTGATATGGAATTCATCATACGCGTGTTCGAGCCGGGCGTAGTGCAATACGAGGATAGCAGCGGCCAGCCCGATGGCCAGTCCGCCAACGTGAATAAAGGTAAAACCTTTGTGTTTTTTCAGGTTTCGAAGGGCGCTCGTAAAGTGGTTTTTAAGCATAAAATGATGTTTGCGTGATAATACGAGGCGATGGGTTGGGTGGAGGTTGGATTAATGAATAAGGCTGTGGAATTAATTAAGACGTCACTTAATAACTCGATTGAGCTATATTTAGTAGTTAATACAAGAGAAACATGAAGAGAAATTTGTGGCTGTTTTGTTGCGTGATTTTGTTTGTACTGGCCTTCAATTTGGAGGCCCAAACATTAGACAAAAAGTACATTAACCCAGGTCCTGGGTACACTCAGGTTGTGGTGACGGAATCCAAGGGAGTCACGACCATCTACGTATCGGGGCAGGTAGGTGAAGGAAAGAATTTAGAGGAGCAATTGCGTGCGGCTTTTGCCAACCTTGAAAAACAACTCAAGGATGCAGGCGCGTCTCTTTCTGACATCGTCAAAATGACAACCTATATTGTTAAGTACAAGGAAAGTGACCTGGACACTTTTAGGAGGGTGAGAGGAGAAATTCTCGGAACAGTCAACATGCCGGCCAATACGCTAGTTGGAGTTTTTTCGTTGTACAAAGATCACTACCTCGTAGAATTAGAGGCGATTGCGATGATTTCAAGTGATTGATTTCTTACATAGACATGTTAGAGCAATATAGAGTTGAATTGATTGAGACCGCTGTGGTAGTGCTGTCTTATTTCGGATTTAAATTCGGATTTGCCAGATCTTCCGAAAAGGTTGCCAGCAAGTTTGGATATCAGAGGTCGAGAGTGACGATAATGAAAAAACTGGTCAATTTTTGCCTCTTTCTGATCGGTCTGGGGGTACTGGCTTTTATTTGGGGTGTGGATCAAAACGAGTTGCTTTTTTTCATCTCGTCCCTACTTACCGTTATTGGAATAGCCTTCTTTGCACAATGGTCAATTCTTTCAAACATAACGGCCACACTAATCATTTTCTTCAATCACCCCGCAAAAATCGGTGACCCCATCACCATCATGGATAAAGACTTTCAAGTCGATGGTGCTATACATGATATCGGTGTGTTTTTTATTGTCGTGAAAACAACTGAAGGAGAGAAAGTGACTATTCCCAGCAATATCTTTATTCAAAAAATGGTGAAGTGGCAGTCGAAAGCAACCTAATTCGGTAAATGTTTCAAACGATACCCATTAGAACTTTCACTCATGTAATTTGCCTCGACATCATTCGTGAATTTGAGTATTTTGAGGACATCTAATAAACCTAAGACATGAGAGTATTTGTTGTTCTGCTAGTGCTTTTGCCACTGGCGAGTATTGCCCAGCCGTCCGTAAAAGCGAGCCGTGATTGGATCAAGAAAGAAGGCCCCAATATTTTATCCGAATTCAAGGATTTGTTGTCCATTCCTAATCACGCATCTGATTTACCCAATATCAAACGCAATGCGGAGAAGATTAAAAAGATGTTTGCTGATCGTGGTTTTGATATGCGTTTGCTGGAAGAACCCGGTGCACCTCCTATTGTATATGGTGAAAGAAAAGTAAAAGGGGCAAAGCGTACTTTGTGTTTCTATGCCCACTATGATGGACAGCCCGTGGATCCTGCGTTGTGGCAGCTAGATGCTTTCAAGCCAGAACTTTACGATAAGGCAATGTATGATGGAGGCAAGCCAATACCCATGCCGAAAGTTGGAGAACCTATTAACGAAGAATGGCGCATGTATGGAAGGTCTGCCAGTGATGACAAGGCCCCGATCATTGCAATGGCCGCAGCACTTGATGCACTCAAGACATCCAATATTGGGCTGACTTCTAATATCAAATTCTTCTTCGATGGTGAGGAAGAATCAAGCTCACCACACATCGATACTTATCTGACTAAGTATGGAGATCTATTTAAGGATATTACTGTTTGGTTGTTGGTAGATGGTGCAGTTTATCAAACCGGAGACCCTTCGTTCAAGTTTGGCGGACGTGGCGTTACAAGCATGCAATTGAAAGTTTATGGCCCTTCACGTCCACTGCACAGCGGTCACTATGGCAACTGGGCGCCAGTACCTGGACAAATGTTATCCCATTTGCTGGCTTCGATGACCGACAAAGATGGAAATGTTTTGATCGATGGATATTATGATAGTGTTGAACCCATCTCTGATTTCGAACGCAATCAGGTAAAGAACGCGCCCAACATTGATGATCAGATGAAGGAGGAACTTGGATTGGCGAGGACGGAAGGAACTGGTACCCTTAATGAGAGAATGTTACTTCCTTCACTTACCATTAGGGGCCTTGCTAGCGGTTCTGTCGAAGACAAGGCAGCTAATATTATCCCAAGCTATGCCATCGCTGAGTTGAGCATGCGATTGGTGAAAGGAAATGACCCGGAGAAGATGATGGACCTCGTGGAAGAACATATCAAAAAAGAGGGATGGCATATCGTCAGGGAAGAACCGGACCACGCCACGCGAATGAAGTACCCAAGAATTGTAAAAGTAACAAGAACAAAAAATGGTTTCCCGGCTACCAAAGTTAACATGGATCAACCGGAGATTATGAGTGTGATTAATGGTGTGAAATCATTTACAGGGGACCGTGCTGTTTTTCTTCCAAGCTCCGGTGGCTCAAATCGCGTAAATGATGCCATTTTTAATATTCTAAAAACACCAGCAATCTCGGTAAACATGGTTAATCATGACAACAATCAGCATGCTGAAAACGAAAATGTAAGAATTGGCAACCTTTGGTACGGTGTAGACCTGATGTCTGTGATGATGACTTTGCCTAGTGACATCCAGAAAAAATAGCAACGTCAGTAGAAAGACAGTTTTTAAACTTTATAATTGGTTAATTAGGAGCATGAGAGTGCTCCTTTTGTTTTTGTTGACCTCTGTATTGCATTATGCCAAAGCGCAGGATGGTTTTGCCGTAGTAGAATTGTTCACTTCTCAGGGATGTTCAAGTTGTCCATCGGCAGACCGCGTGTTGAGCGAGCTACTGAATGATGCAGAAAAAAATGGTACCAACGTGTATGGCCTTTCGTTTCATGTAGATTATTGGAATTACATCGGCTGGAAGGATCCCTACAGCAGCGCGGTGTATTCACAGCGACAGCGCAACTATGCTAAGGGCATTGATGCGCATCGGGTATACACACCACAAATGGTGGTAAACGGTAATTCAGAATTTGTTGGGTCGAATAAGGCAGAGGCAAATAGAAATGTGGAAAGAGCGCTGGCTACAAAAGCTGCTTATGCAATCAAGATCAAAGATTGGAAGGTGGAGGGAAGTCAAGGCTCCTTTCAATATCAATTGAATAGAGCTCCACATGGTGAGCGACTCAATATAGCTGTGGTGGAACGTGATGTCGAGAATTATGTTTCAAAAGGGGAGAATAGAGGCAAGACGTTGAGTCACGACAACGTGGTGCGTGTGTTTGAGTCGATAACGTTAAAACAGAATGGGAAGCTTAATCTTAATCTCAATGGGGTGAATCCGGAAAAGTCATCGCTAATTCTTTACATTCAGGACGATAATTTAAAAGTCCTGGGGGCCATTTCAATTCCCGTTGGTGGAGCCTAAACCTTGTGTGCCGATTGGCTGACTCGAAATGATATCAGGTTTGCAATGTTATTTGCGCGGTCCCTTGCTTCATTCGTCTTTGGTCCACTGAAATTTTCATCCAGTGTTTGGTTAAACAACTTGAGCCATTGCTGAAAGTAAACGGGTTTCAGCTCAATCTTCTTGTTCAATTGAATATGACTGGTCATCGTATCGCCTTTATATCCACCCGAACCCAGTAGCACCATTTCCCAGAAGTCAAACATCACGGGCAGGTGGTGGTCCCAGTTCACCTGGGCAATGTCGCTGAATATAAATCCAATCGTATCGTCATTACGCACCTTCTCGTAAAATCGTGAAACCAATGCTTCTATATCTTTTCTTGTCGTGATGTCCGGTTTTAGGTTCATGAACAGTTCAG
>DAORAG010000084.1:0-9417 GCA_035344095.1 Cyclobacteriaceae bacterium
TTAATGTTTTATTCCACACACTTTGCACACCTTGCGTTTGCCCATCGGGCGAATTTTTGGCGGCCTCTTGTGACCAAAATAAGGTGGCTGTGATTTGTCGGCCTTTCTTTCTCCACTGAAATTTTTTTCCTCACGCTCTCGCTCCTTCCAATTTTTTTCCATCCTCTCCTCAAAATCACTTCGCGCCTCGTAACTGGGACCCGATTTTTTCTTCTTGCCTTTGGCCTTAGGAACATACTTTTCTTCCAGCCGCCCATTGTCCAGTGAATTAGGCTCACTTTTTTCGGATTTCTTCTTTTGAGCCAGAACAGATGTACTTGCTGAAAAAACAAGGAGGAACAAAATCAATCGGCCAACCATGTGGCAAAGATAGGCATACCCTTTTTGGGGGACAATTCAGTAAAATAGTTGGTTGTTCTGTGCCCTAATGCCTTATACTGCACTCATGACAGTACTTCATTTTATGGGGAGCTCTTCTCTTGGGCTTTCGTTTGTGACCAAAATAAGTCGGATCCGAGAATTGGGGCTTCGCGAGCTTCTTTAGAATCCTTTGTTTTTCCTTAGCAGCCATCTCGACACGCTTGTAGAATTCGTACTGTGCGGTGTGCCTGACGTTCGGTTTCTTGAACTTGGCCGCGCGCTTTGGCGCATAATGATGCTTTACAGGCTCTTTTCTATGGCTGACCCCAGGGTCAAGGCTGGTTTGAGCCATTGAAACTGAAACAAAAAATGCCAACAAAGAACCTAGTTGATATCCAAAG
This sequence comes from Cyclobacteriaceae bacterium, assembly GCA_035344095.1. GTDB lineage: Bacteria > Bacteroidota > Bacteroidia > Cytophagales > Cyclobacteriaceae > ELB16-189. The sequence goes on from DAORAG010000084.1 coordinate 762, forward strand.
CGATTCATCGTACACTACAACGGGCACACTTTGCTATTATTCTATTGCTGACCTAATTTTTTAGAGCTGGCAGTATGCTGAAGCTATTTCTTGCAGTATTGATCGATGGAAAACCGAGCCTTCTCGTCTCCATACTCCACTGCCTTGCGCCAATCGAAACAGGCTTTGTCTTTATTTTTTAACTGGTAGTAAACATTTCCCCTAGACTTGAAGAATGCCGCATTTGTGCCGTCAAGTGAAATAGCCTCATCCAAATCGGCCAGTGCTTCTGACAGATTGCCTTTTTTGGCTTTGCCATTTCCCCGACCATAATACGCGAGTGCATCCTTTGGGTTTAATTTAATGGCCTGGGTGTAATCCAGTACTGCAGCGCCTACGTCACCAATTTCTTCCTTAATCACTGCACTGTTGTAAAAAAGATTTGCATCCTTGCTGTTGTTCTTCTGAGCCATCTCCAGATCATTAATAGCCTTTTCGTATTTTCTCATGCCAACATAAGCGCGTGCACGTTCCAGATACATATCATCGGAATGCTCGCCTTGTGCCTCAGCTTTTTCCAAGGCCGCAGCAGCAGCCTCAAATTGTTTATTGGCTACGAGGCACTGCCCTTGAAGAAAGTAAATTGAATGTTTTTTTCCATTGAAAGAATAGTTCTCTGCTCCCTTTATGATGGCGTTGTTAACATCTTCCAATGCGCCTTGAAAATTTTTCAAATTGAACTTTGCAACAGCCAGCAACGCGTAATCATCGGTGCTTGGTGAACCCAGCGCCTGAGTTATTACCAGGTCTGTGACCACCTTTGCCCAATCATTTAATCGGACGGATGCCTCCACCCTATCACGATAACCATCCGCGCGCTCTGGCATCATCTTCACAACCTGATCAAAGTCTACCAACGATTCCTTCACCTTACCCGCACTGATTTTTGACTTGCCGCGTGCGGTATAAACTGCCGTGCCAGGGTAATTCAATTCAATTGCCCTGCTGTAGGCATCTATCGCGCGATCAAATTTTTTATCAGCATCCAAACACATTCCCAATTCAAAATAAACCTTGCTGTCCATGCTCTTCATCGAATCTGCTTTGTTCAAAAAAGGCAAAGCGAAGGTCCTTTTATCGTCAGTTGCGTAGGCAAGCCCTAATACTTCATAGGTTTTTAGTTCCGCCTTCCTAGCTTTCACCACTTTCGTGAGATCCGAAATTGCAAGCTGTTTGTCTCCGGCATGGTAAGCAGCAACGCCTCTATATTGAAAAAGTTTAATTTCTTTCTCTCCTCCTTTCTCAGCAGCATTCAATTGCTCAACACATTGTGGATGTTCATATCCTTCGTAATACAGGTAGCCGAGGTATAGGTGTCCCTTACTATGTTTAAATCCGTTGGGAATTGCCTTTAGTAAAAAATATTTGGCAGCCTCCCACTCATGCTGCTGGTATTTACAAATCCCTAGCATACCAAAAACTTTGGGATCATCGGAAGTGAGTCTGACCTTGTCGAGATCTTCAGCCGCCCCCTGAAAATCTTCTAATTCAAATTTCGCTTCACCGCGGTAGCGATAAAAGCCTTTGTCTTTAAACCCGGCTCGCTCAAGTTGATTAAGCTTATCCAAAGCTTCTTTATAAGCCCCATCTCGTAGCACTTTGATCGCAGCCTCATAATCAAGTTGAGCGGAGTTAGTGACTTGTGCCTGGAGATGGCAATACGACAGAACAAAAAGTAATACGAATCCAATCCTAAGTCTCACTTGCCGATACATACGGCAAAACTATCGAAAGTAAAAAGCGAGAGCAAAATGAAGGAATCAGGCTTGAAATCAGCCTATGAATATCTCGTAGAGATAATAGATCAGGTACCCCAAGGCAACGATCAACATCAGGTAACCAAATATCTTGGCTCTCCTGAAATAACCCTTGGTTGACAGCGCGTCTTTATGGCGGTCGCTCGTAGACATCTAGTTGCCAGACTCAACGAAAAACCGCACTGCCAGATAAATCACCATACAAAACCCCAGCATCAACCCAAGTACCCTGGCCCTGTGCATGTAGAATTTCATCGGAAACATTTTCATAACTGCATGAATTTTAACCAATTAAACCTCTATATACGAAGAAAAAGTTGAAAAACGATTAAAATCAGGTTAAATCAACAGATAGACAGGTCAGGCCTTCGTTTTGGCCTTTGAATTTGTATTTCTGTTATCTGGTAAAGGTGACCACCGTTCGTGGAATCATTCAGGTTTTCGGCATGGTACCGATAACCTGCATGGTAGCCATGTTGGGTGTAGGCATGCCTCCTCGTGGCTCCACAGTCACGGCAAAGGCGGAAGCTCCGCTAACGGGCTTCATGGCCAGTAACCCTCCCGGATCCATGTCAAAAACACCAGCATTTACCGGTTTTCCTTCCACAATAGCCCAGAGCTGATACTGACTTTCCTGTGTAAGGGCCTTCATTTGGTGAATGCTGAGATATACTTCCTCTGTTGCTGAATTCCAGTACACAGACGCCATCGCATCAGGCGCGTTGTCAGTGCCCTTCATGATAATTCTCGAGAAGGCCGCACTGCCCATGATCGACAAATCATTCTGCATTTTATCCAGCCGTTCATTTACCACCGAATAGTCCTGAGCTAACTGCTGGCTCTGCGCAACGAGGTTGCCAAGTGTTTGGGATGTTTGTTGGTATTGACGGTAATAGTAGTAAGACAGATAAGAAGTCAATAAAGCAATTGCAACCGATGCTGCCATGGCGAGCTTCGTGGGTTGGCTATTGATGGGAACAACCTTTGCTTCCTTTTGACCATCAAGCTTACTCAATAAAGCCGAACGCACTCCTTCACCAGGTTTGATAGCTCCTCTTTGCGCAAATGCTTCAAGAGTTTGCTCAATCAGCCTCAACTCTTCCCTCAGCGTTGGCTCTTGTCTAAGTTTCGACTCGACATTAAGTCGTTGCGTTGGTGTCAATTCACCAAGCACATAAGCTTCAAGCACTCCGGTCGATATGTATTCTTCTATGTTCACTTGATGTCTAGCTGCTTTCTCAACTCCATCATCGCCAGCCTCAAACGTGTCTTAACTGTGCCTAGCGGAATATCAAATTCATCTGCCAACTCACGGTGGGTATATCCTTTGATATACAGTTGCCTGACCACAAAACTTTGCTCTTCCGGCAAATTGTTAAGAACCTCATCCAGTCCGATGGCGTCCGTGGCCAATTCCTCATTGCCACGGGCCTCTATTGCAGATACGAAGCTTTCCAGTTCGCTGGTTTTTTTATCGTTGTTTATTTCGCGCGAACGAGTACGGTCAATGGCTTGATTTCTGGCCACATTTAGCATCCAGGTAAATAGGCGGCCCTTTTCAGGATCATAAAACGAAATTCTATCCCAGATTTTCAAAAAAACATCCTGAAGTACCTCCTCCGCAATTTTTTCATTGCGGATGATGCGGCTGATAACCCCAAACAGGGCTGCCGAATAATTGTCATATAGGTATTCCAGAGAAGACTTATCCCTGGCCTTCAATTTCATTACCAGTTCCGATTCGGTAATGTTTGGCACCTATTGGAGTTTAGAATGAAAAGACCGGATTGTACCGGTCAACATTACAGGTGAATTACTTCATCATAAGCAGCCGCTGCAGCTTCCATCACCGCCTCACTCATGGTAGGGTGTGGATGCACCGATTTGATGATTTCATGTCCGGTGGTCTCCAGTTTACGGGCCGACACAACTTCAGCAATCATCTCCGTAACGTTTGCTCCAATGAAGTGCGCACCAAGCCACTCGCCATATTTAGCGTCAAAGATCACCTTCACAAAACCTTCAGTAGCTCCGGCTGCCTTTGCTTTACCCGATGCACTGAATGGAAACTTACCCACCTTGATCTGATATCCTGCTTTCTTTGCAGCTTCTTCAGTATAGCCAACTGACGCGATCTCTGGTGAGCAATAAGTACAGCCTGGTAAGTTGTTGTAATCGATCGGATCGGGATTGAGGCCCGCAATTTTTTCAACACAAGTGATTCCTTCTGCAGAAGCCACGTGCGCCAAAGCCGGACCTTTTACGATATCACCAATTGCATACACACCTGGTACATTTGTCTTGTAAAAATCATCCACGATTACACGTCCCTTCTCGGTCTTCACTCCAACCTCCTCCAATCCAATTCCTTCAAGGTTGGTTGAAACACCAACAGCTGACAACACCACGTCACATTCGATCTTAATCTCACCGGATGGCGTTTTCACTGTCGCAACACAAGATTTTCCTTTAGTGTCCACACCGGTTACTTCCGAACTAGTGTGAATCTTAATCCCGGATTTCTTGAATGATTTTTCTAACGCTTTAGACACCTCTTCATCTTCAACGGGAACAATTCTTGGCAAGAACTCTACGATGGTCACTTCAGTACCAATCGCATTATAGAAATAGGCAAACTCAACTCCGATAGCGCCTGAACCCACTACCAACAGTCGCTTTGGCTTCTCCTGAAGCACCATGGCCTCCCGGTAGCCAATTATTTTCTTACCGTCAATTTTAAGATTGGGCAACTCGCGTGACCGACCACCTGTGGCCACAATGATATGCTTGGCTTCGTAATCCACCTTCTTCCCCTTATCATCAGTCACCTCCACTTTACCGCCTTTCTTCAGCTTGCCAAACCCTGCGATATGATCGATCTTGTTTTTCTTAAATAAAAACTGAATGCCTTTACTGTTACTATCCGCCACGTTGCGGCTTCTTTTCACCATTGCCTTCAAATCAGCTTCCGCACCTTTTACAGTTATGCCATAATCCTCTGCATGCTGCATGTATTCGAATACATTCGCACTCTTGAGCAATGCTTTGGTGGGAATACAACCCCAGTTCAAACAGACACCACCCAGTTCGGCCTTCTCTACTACGCCCACTTTCATTCCCAATTGAGAGGCACGAATAGCGGCAACATAACCTCCGGGACCGCTACCAATTACAATCACATCATATTTTGACATAAGAAGCTTTTTAAAATTCGGCTCAAAGATAAAGGCTGAGCACCCAATTGAAAAGACTATACGGCAATTGGTAAGCCCTTATTCAAATGCGTTTTTTTGAAAGAAATGGCTATTTTTGATCGATTACCCAACAAATCAACCGACTGACAATGAAACTACTGGAAGGAAAAAATGCACTGATCACGGGTGCTTCAAAAGGAATCGGAAGGGCCATAGCGCTACAGTATGCAAGCCATGGTGCCAATGTGGCATTTACTTACCTCTCCAGTGTGGAACAAGGCCAGGCACTTGAAAAGGAACTTCAGGACAAGGGTGTGAAAGCGAAAGGTTATCGTTCCGATGCCTCCGACTTCGCCCAGGCCGACAAACTTATTAATGATGTCGTGGCAGACTTCGGATCCTTGGATATCCTGATCAACAATGCGGGCATCACAATGGACAATCTTTTGCTTCGCATGACCGAGGAAATGTGGGACAAGATCATGCAAGTGAATTTGAAGTCGTGCTTCAATACCGTGAAAGCTGCAGCCCGCCCGATGATGAAACAAAAGGGAGGATCAATAATCAATATGACTTCCGTTGTTGGTTTGAAAGGCAATGCCGGTCAGGCCAACTATGCGGCATCCAAAGCCGGCATTATAGGGTTCACCAAGTCCATTGCGCTTGAACTCGGCTCCAGAGGCATTCGCTCTAACGCCATCGCTCCGGGGTTCATTGAAACTGAGATGACCGCAAAACTTGATGAAAAAACAGTGCAGAGTTGGAGAGACGCCATCCCGCTGAAACGTGGCGGACAACCCGATGATGTAGCTAATGCATGCGTATTTCTGGGATCAGACTTATCATCCTACATGACCGGACAGGTGCTTCAGGTGGATGGTGGAATGCTAACCTAGAGAGATGAGTGAAGTTGATTTTATCATTCAGTCGGTAAAAGACAGCTACGATGGTCAAGCCTGGCATGGACCTAATATCATGTCCATCCTTGATAAAATCCCGGAAAATCAATCCGGAACTCGCATTGGATCGGGTCATTCGATTGCAGAATTAGTGCTTCACATGACAGCCTGGAGAAACTTCGTAATTCAAAAACTTGAGGGCAATGACAGCTACGATGTTTCGGATGAGGAAAATTTCCCCAGACCAGGAGACTGGGAAAATACATTGAAAATTTTGAGAGAAAGTCAGTTCAAATTGATAGAGGCAATCGAAAAGTTCGGGGCGAAAAAGCTGGATCAAACGGTTGCGGGTAGAAAATACACTTTTAGAAAATTACTTCATGGCATAGTCGATCACGACCTGTATCATTTGGGTCAGATTGTGATGATTACCAAACAGTTCTGAGTCCATCCTAACGTTTATTAGTCACTCCGTTTTTCCCTACCACAAATTGCGTGGTTAAAAAATTTTAACAAAGTTTTTGGAAACTCTACTAAGTTAGTATACGTTTGTGTCATCATAGTCGAGCAAGCAGTGTCTGCTTAATCGATTTATAAAGAAGCGCTGAGAGACAGGCTCTAAGAAGCGCTAGCAACCTGTTCAGAAGAACAAGGTGCTAATTCCTGATCCCGGCAAATGCCGAGGAGAATATAAAACGATAGGTAAAATGAAAAACCAAATTTCAAACACCAAAACACACAGAGGAGAAAAATCAGTTTCTCTCGTAGCTCGTACATCCAATTCTTTCATTCAGTTTGCACAAGCCTGCGCAGCATGTATTTGTTGTATGTGGGTGTGTTGTTGCTGCTGTTAAAGAACTCAAGACCATTTACGCAGTAACACCAAGGCTCTGACAAGTCCTGTCACTGCTGTATTCTCCCAGTTCCATTTTCCTCAAAAAGATTTTATAACCATTAAATTTTATAACCATGTCAAACTATCGATTCGAAACTTTACAACTCCATGCAGGACAAGAAGTTGATCCTACAACCAGATCAAGGGCTGTGCCTTTGTATCAAACCAGTTCTTACACATTCAAAAACTCAGAGCACGGTGCCAATCTATTTGCTCTTAAAGAGTTTGGAAACATCTACACGCGGATTATGAATCCGACCACAGATGTTTTTGAAAAAAGAATTGCAGCGCTCGAAGGAGGAGTAGCGGCCCTGGCTGTTGGCTCTGGCCAGGCCGCGCAATTCATTGCACTAAATAACATTCTTCAGGCAGGCGACAATTTCGTCTCAACATCTTTCCTCTATGGCGGAACATACAATCAATTCAAGGTTGCCTTTAAGCGACTTGGTATTGATGTTCGATTTGCGGAAGGCGATAAGGCAGAAGCATTTGAAAAACTCATCGATGATAGTACCAAAGCCATCTACCTGGAGACCATCGGAAATCCTGGCTTCAACATCCCTGACTTCGAAGCAATAGCTGCGCTTGCCCGCAAGTATGAGCTCCCGCTAATTGTTGACAATACTTTCGGAGCAGCTGGTTATTTGTTCAGACCAATTGAACACGGAGCAAACGTAGTAGTTGCATCTGCAACCAAGTGGATTGGTGGTCATGGCACTTCTATCGGTGGTGTGATCGTGGATGGTGGAAACTACAATTGGGGCAATGGAAAATTCCCTCAGTTCACCGAACCATCAGAGGGCTATCACGGATTAAAATTCTGGGATGTGTTCGGAGAAAATAACCCACTTGGCTTGCCAAACATCGCGTTTGCTATTCGTGCACGTGTGGAAGGCCTCCGCGACTATGGCCCTGCATTAAGTCCATTCAACTCATTCCTTTTCCTACAAGGGTTGGAAACTTTATCACTGCGTGTGCAAAGATCAGTTGACAACGCACTTGCATTGGCACAATGGCTTGAACAAAATCCAAACGTGGAAAGCGTAAACTATCCTGGCTTGCAAAGCAGCACCTATCACAAGCTAGCGAAGAAGTATCTGCGCAATGGCTACGGGGCAGTGTTGTCATTCACGTTGAAGGGTTCGAAAGAACAAGTGACAAAACTAGTAGACAGCCTTGAGCTTGTGAGCCATCTGGCGAACGTAGGAGATGCTAAAACTCTGATCATACAACCAGCAGCCACCACTCATCAGCAACTCTCTGAAGAAGAACAGCTCGCTACAGGTGTGCTGCCCAACTTGCTCAGGGTTTCTGTAGGCATCGAACATCTTGATGATATCAAGGCAGACTTCCAACAAGCGTTCGACAAAGTATTCAAAAAAGAGCTAACCACAGTTTAAATGAAAGTGCAGCAACATACCTTTCATTACAATCAAAACTTCAATCTGGAAGCGGGCGGATCACTGCCCGGCTTCCGATTGCAGTACTCGACTTTGGGGAAACTCAATGAGGACAAGTCAAATGTAGTGTGGGTGTGCCATGCACTTACAGGCAGCTCAGATTTTCTCGATTGGTGGGGTGAGCTCTTCTCTGATCAGGGTGTATTCAGTCCGGAGGAATATTTCATCATATGTGCAAACACATTGGGAAGTTGCTACGGGTCCACTGGGCCTTTGGAAATCAATAGTTCAACTGATCAGCCTTACTTTCATGATTTTCCCCTGCTAACCAATCATGATGCAGTGCGGGCCTTTGATCTTTTACGGCAACATCTTGAGTTTGAAAAAATTCATACGTTGATCGGTGGATCTTTAGGTGGTCAACAGGCGCTAGAGTGGGCTGTCTATAATCCCGCAGCATTTCAATTCCTGA
>DAORAG010000085.1:0-9378 GCA_035344095.1 Cyclobacteriaceae bacterium
AGGATTGCTGGCGGAGCGTGAAAAGGCATCCAAAAAGATCGAAGATAAGCTTCTAAAATACTACGAGCGTCTGCGTGGAAGTTTGTCCAATGGCCTGGCAGTTGTAAGGGTGGTGAGAGGTGCAGCAGAAGGTTGTAACATTATCATCCCTCCCCAGAAAATCGCTGAGATCAGGGAGAAGAAAAAAATTGTAATTGACGAGCACTCAGGTCGCATTCTGGCGGATGTGGACATGGAGTCGATGGAAGAGGAAGTAAAGCCAAAGAAAAAGGCAGCACCAAGAAAAAAGAAAGTTGGTTGATCAGAAAACCATAAGAACCATCACGAAGGCAGGCCCAATCGCCTGCCTTCTTTTGTTTACTACCATCTTTGCAGCTAAGGCCTTTGATCCTATTTGGAGATTTGACCCGCGACTTCAAAAGGCCTATCAATCCGTATTAAACCTGGAGACCGACAAGGCTTACCAAGAGTTGAAAGCGCTAAGCCCGGACGTTAACCCATTTCACAAAATCTATGTAGAAAGCTTCTGCGAAACACTCGATGTTTTGATATCAGAAGATGAAGTGAAATTTCAACAAATTGAAAACAACTTTAAGGCGCGATTCAAGTATCTGGATGCGCAGGAGACATCAGCTGAAACTTTGTTCCTGCGTGCCGAACTAAACCTTCAAAGGGGATTCAACTTTCTCAACCTCGGTCAGGAATTCAACGCAGTGCTTGCGATTAGAAGTGCATACAATCAAACTGAAGAGTGCCTAAAAAAATATCCAAACTTTGTCCCCATCAAAAAAACCAGTGGCGTGATCCAGGTGATGATAGGGTCAGTGCCCGACAAGTACAGTTGGTTTATGGGTTTACTTGGTATGCGGGGCTCGGTCGCAGTTGGACAAAAGCAACTTGAAGAACTTCGTAAGTCTACATCCTCATTGAGCACCGAAGCAACTATCCTTTACTTTACCATCAAAGGGCTAATTAACCAGGAGCATGAAGAAGCATCACAGGGCATACTTGCCTGCCTCGAAGAGCAACCCTACAACAGATTGACGCTCTTCCTTGGTGTGAATATGCTGATGAAAAATTCTCAAAGTGAACAGGCACTGAAATTGATCAACACTTTGGATGAGCATCCGCAAGGGTTGCCCATGTATTACATCGATTATCTGAGGGGTGAGATTCTTCTGCAAAAAGGCGAATATGACAAGGCTATAACTTCTTACAAAACATTCATAAGTCATTATAAGAGCGACAACTTTAAAAAGGATTCCTACTATAAAATTGCGCTTTGCAAATGGCTCGATGGTGAAGTCTCCGATGCACATAAGTATTTTGAGATCGCAAAAAAGACAGGGAGGGATGTTGCTGAACCGGACCGTTATGCCAACGCTCAGCTGCGTGAAAATACCTTTCCCAATTCAAAACTTCTAAAAGTCCGGCTATATACAGATGGTGGCTATTACAAGCAAGCTCAGGAGACCATTACTTCTATTTCAAATTCAGATTTGAAAGGCGAGAAAGAAAAAATTGAATACTTCTACAGAAAAGCAAGGCTGGCGGAAAAGACGGGCGATCTTGACAACGCCATGCTATACTATAAAAAAACAGTCGCCCTATCGGGAGAAAATCCCTGGTACTTTGCTCCTAACTCTGCTTTGCAACTTGGCTACATTGCCCGGACTCACAATGACATTGCTACCGCCAGAAAATATTTCGAACAGGCGCTTAGCTACAAAAAACACGAGTACAAAAACAGCATAGACGGAAAAGCCAAGTCCGCACTGGAACAACTCAACAACCCATGAGGCCTAGTTTAGACTAGCCAGGTGCTCAGTACTATTATACTTCTCGACACTCATCATCGTGCCCGTAAAGTTCAAGAGATAAAGACATAAATTTCTGTGTTCGAAACAGTCCATTGCTCTTAGTGGGTAATTAAGCAGCTGACAAAGTAACACTCGGATGGCTCTGCCGTGCATGCAGACGAGTACATTCTTTTCATTTCGGGTGTTTAGCAGCTCGTTAATCACTGGTCGCTGCCTATCAGCCACATCCTTTGGACTCTCTCCCCCATCGATTGCCAACTCAGTATTGCCATCCTGCCATGCCTTCAGCAATCGATGATAGTAAGCATCCTCTTCCGGAGTTATTCTCATTCCTTCCTTTTCTCCCCAGTTGATTTCGTTTAACCCGGCAAAGGCACGTGTAGGAATATTTAATGATGAGAATGACGCAACAGACTCCTGGCTTCTCTTAAGTTCAGATGTATAAATTACATCAAACGGTACATTCTTGTAAAAGCTGTAAAAAGCATGTGCCTGAGCTTTGCCCAGGTCATTCAGGGAGGTATCTATGCCACTTCCCTGAACAATTCCTTTTTTGTTATAATCAGTCTGACCGTGCCTGATGATGTATATTTTTTTGCTGCTCAAATTCTTATAATTTGGCGGCTAAAATAAGGAAATAGTCATTGTCCACTAAGTCCACCATAAATTCACCATCATTCAAGACTAAGGGGGTTTCTGTTGAACAACTCAACAAACTTTCGGTTAATAATTTAGTAGGTCATCTTGGGATAGAATTCACAGAAGTTGGCGAGGATTACCTATGTGCTTCGATGCCTGTTGACCACCGGACTCACCAACCGATGGGACTCCTACATGGAGGAGCATCTGTTGCCCTGGCAGAAACGTTAGGCAGTGTGGCTGCAACTTGTTGTGTTGATTTAAACACACAATATTGTGTCGGGCTTGAGATCAACGCTAATCACATCAAGAGTGCCCGCGAAGGCCTCGTGATAGGAAGAGTAACTCCTATACACATTGGAAAAAAAACACATGTGTGGGAAATTCGAATAACAAATACAGAGAATGAACTTATCTGTGTGAGCAGGATCACAATGGCAGTTATAGACAAAAGATAAGACAGATGTCAGTTGTTCTTCAACACTCCAAATACATTGCCGAGGATGAGTTAATCAATTCGATTCTATATCAAGCATTGGCCGATGACTACTCCATAAGTCTGTGGAGGCTTCCCGGATCAATCAAAAAGAGCTTGATAATTTCTGAAAACCCCGAGGCTATTGATGACGTGAGCCTGGAGGAGATGCCTGTAGGATTTGTGATCTCTCCCTTTAATCCAGTGGAAAAGAAAATATTTCTCAAAGCTGATCAGGTTTTTGAATTTGAAAATGGCACGCTTAGTCATTCCATCTCAACTGAGCAGGTTGAATATCTTATTGATTCGAAATCCAGCAATAAGAAACCCAGGTTTCATAGTAAGCCATTACATAACACCAAATCAACAAAGGAACAGTATGTATCTCTGGTTGCTAAAGCCATTGATCAGATAGCGCGCGGCAAAGTAGAAAAACTTGTGCCCTCTAGGTCAAAGAGGATACCGCTTGATAATGGTTTCGACCTGGTGAAGCAGTTTAGTAAATTGTGTGATGCCTACCCCAACGCATTTGTCTCTCTCATCTCCTCACCCGACATAGGCACTTGGTTGGGCGCATCACCAGAGCTGCTCATTTCGGTCGATAACAAAATGTTTTTTAGAACTACTGCAGTAGCCGGCACGCAACGTTTCGATCCGGATACCGACCTTAGAGCAGTAGCATGGACGCAAAAAGAAATAGAAGAACAGGCACTGGTCAGTCGGTACATAATCAATTGTTTCAAAAAAATTCGGTTGAGAGAATTCGGGGAACATGGTCCCAAAACCTGGAAGGCGGGCAATCTACTGCACCTGAAGACCGATTTCGAAGTCGATATGAATGCCACTAATTTCCCACAACTCGGTTCAGTGATGCTCAAACTACTTCATCCTACATCTGCAATCTGTGGAATGCCGAGGGAAGAGTCTATTCAGTTTATTCTAGAAAATGAAAAAATAGACAGAGGCCTTTACAGTGGCTATCTTGGGCCGGTGAATTACAAGAGTGAAAGCAATCTATTTGTCAACCTGCGGTGTATGCAATGGTCAAACACTGAAGCGGAATTGTACGCGGGTGCGGGAGTAACGTCAGACTCCATCCCAGAAGCAGAATGGGAGGAAACAGAGATGAAAATGAACACGCTTCTAAAGGTTATTGAAAAGTAGCCGTGCGCCTTCAGCCCATTTTCGACATCGCAGAAATTTGTGCTCAAAAAGGGGTGAGCGAGGCCATACTTTGTCCAGGCTCCCGGTGTGCACCTCTCACCCTGGCATTTGCCCGGCACCAAAAAATTAATTCGAGGACTATAAGTGACGAACGGAGTGCGGCATTCATTGCACTTGGAATTGCACTTGCGACCAGAAACCCGGTTGTCCTTGTATGCACGTCAGGGTCAGCTGCGTACAATTTCGCACCAGCTGTAGCTGAAGCTTATTTTCAAAAGCTGCCGCTGATAATCTTAACGGCAGACCGCCCGAAGGAATGGATTGACCAATTGGACGGACAAACCATCCGTCAGACCCAACTTTATGGATCACACACAACAGGCTTTTATGAATTGCCCTACGACCTCGAGAGCCCAGATTCACAGTGGCACATTAACAGAATAATAAATGAGGCTATCAACCTAAGTCGAGGACCGGAGGCGGGACCCGTGCATATCAATGTCCCCTTACGCGAACCGTTGTACCCAGACACCGCGGATCAAATCCACTTTTCACAGGATGTTAGGATAATAAGAGAGGATCGCGTGTCAACAACAATTACTGACGACAGACTCAGTGAGCTAAGAAAATCATTTGAGTCGTTGCCTAAAGTCGTTATGGTGGTCGGCCAAAGTTTTCCAGATAAAACACTATCAGACAAGTTAGAACAGTTTTCAAAGGCCAATCATGTTCCCATCATTGCTGACATTGTGTCGAATCAGCATGCGGTTGACGATGTCATTGCGCATTCAGATTTAATTCTGTCCCAGCGAAAGCCAGACCTAAAAACAGCTTTGCAACCTGATCTGTTAATAACGATCGGTAAATCAGTCGTTTCAAAAAACCTGAAGCTTTACCTTCGTGAGTACGCACCCAAACACCATTGGCACATACAGGAATCCGGCCAGGTTGCGGACACATTCAAATCCCTGACCCAAATTATTCGCTCCAGTCCGCGCGACTTTTTAGATCAGTTTGGTGCTATTGTCTCAGGTAGTCAGTTTGAGTCACAGAAGAGAGAAAATTTCTCGAGGCTTTGGCAGGCTGAGGAGCATCGTGTGCAGAGAGGCATTAACGCCTATTTTTCTAAAACAGAATTATCAGAATTTCACCTCGTTAGAGAAGTCCTGACAAAGCTCCCAGCAAACGTGCCTTTACATCTGGCTAACAGTATGGCTGTCCGTTATGCTAATTTTATTGGATTGGATAATCAACACAATGGCGTAAGTATCTTTTGCAATCGCGGTACCAGCGGGATTGACGGATGCACGAGTACCGTTGTAGGTCATGCATTGTCAACTGACGATCTGACATTCCTGATCACAGGCGACATGGCGTTCTTTTACGACAGGAATGCTTTCTGGCACAATTACAAACTTTCTAACCTCAGGATTGTTATCCTTAACAATCATGGGGGAGCAATCTTCAAGATGATTGACGGGCCTGGAAATGTTACAGAGGCAGATGAATACTTTATTACGAACCAAAAACTAACAGCAAGGAGTTTGGCACAAGAATTTGATTTCGATTACCTTAAACTCGACAGTCTAAAAAAAGCGAAAAATCTTCTCAAAGATTTTATGGAGGCGGATGGCAGAACAAAAATTCTTGAAGTAGAAACCACCTCAGCGCTAGCAAAGAAAACAATCGATGAATTTAAAGAACACATAAGAAAGAGTCATGAAGCTTAACAATGCATGGAGTCCCATAAAAGAGTACAAAGAAATTCTGTTTCACAAGTTTGAAGGAATTGCAAGGATCAGCATAAACCGACCTAGGGTGCACAATGCATTTACACCTTTGACTGTTGAGGAAATGATTGATGCAATGATGATCTGTCGTGAAGATCCTGAGATCGGTGTGGTCGTACTTACTGGCGAAGGCGGTAAAGCGTTTTGTAGTGGCGGTGACCAAAGTGTTCGAGGGCATGGAGGATACGTTGGTGGTGACAAAGTGCCGCGGCTCAATGTACTTGATCTTCAAAAACTAATTCGGTCGATACCCAAACCGGTAATTGCAGCAGTGGCCGGATGGGCTATTGGCGGTGGCCACGTACTACACGTGGTCTGTGACCTTACTATCGCGGCTGACAATGCGAGGTTTGGCCAGACTGGTCCAAAAGTGGGAAGTTTTGATGGTGGTTTCGGAGCATCCTATCTCGCTAGAATTGTTGGGCAAAAAAAAGCGAGAGAGATATGGTATCTTTGTGATCAGTACGATGCCGAGGAAGCGCTTGAGATGGGGCTGGTAAACAAAGTGGTACCATTGGATAAGTTGGAAGAAACGTATATCGAGTGGGCCAGGAAAATCCTGAAGAAAAGCCCATTGGCGATACGCATGTTGAAGTGTGCTTTCAATGCGGAGTTGGACGGTCAGGCTGGAATCCAAGAACTGGCAGGCAATGCAACCCTTCTTTACTACCTGAGTGACGAAGCCAAGGAAGGCAAAAATGCATTTCTTGAAAAGAGAGAACCCGACTTCTCAAAGTTCCCGAAGTTTCCTTAACGGTCATGAATCCGGGAATTGTCATCAGGGGCGTTAGGTTTACTTATCAGCAACTGATCGATGGCGACTTTATTCCACAATCGGATTTCGAAAAAAACGTGGTTGACTTTACCCGTCTATGGTGGAGTGACACCAATTTATTCAGTTTGAAAACGTCTGGCTCTACCGGTGAGCCGAAAACGATTCAGCTAACGCGGGACCAGATGACAGGAAGCGCCCATAATACCATCAAGCATCTGAGTCTTGAACCGGGAGACAACGCACTCATCTGTCTCGATCCTGCATATATCGCAGGCAAAATGATGCTGGTAAGGTGCTTCGAAGGTAAACTAAATGCAATTCTCTCCGACCCGAAAGCTAATCCTTTGAATGACATTTCACCGGACACTGGAATTGATTTCGTGGCATTGGTGCCCCTTCAACTCCAACAACTTGTGAAGGAGTGTCGTGACCGCCTTAATAAAATACGAGTAGTCATTGTTGGAGGTGCATCAGTGGACAAACATCTGGAAAATGAAATTGCCAGTCTCAATTGCGATGTCTACTCCACCTACGGCATGACCGAAACAGTGTCGCATGTTGCCTTGCAAAAACTTAACGGCAAAGGCAAGAGTCAATATTTTGAAGCACTTCCAGGTGTAGAGCTTGCCACTGATGATAGAGGTTGCCTGGTTGTCAAAGCCGATTATCTCCCAGAAGAAGTAATCACCAATGACATTGTGGATTTAGCTGATCAGCGACATTTTATTTGGAAAGGCCGTGTTGACAACGTTGTTAACTCTGGAGGAATTAAAATTAGCCCTGAGATCATTGAACAAAAATTAAGCTTACCCCTACAGGAGTTGGAAAGCGCAGCCCACTATTTCTTAGGGGGAGTACCTGACGAGAAACTAGGACAAAAGCTTTGCCTTTTTTTAGAGGCCAGTTCACTCCACCTCGACCGATTAGAAAAACTAAAAGCCAGTGCTGAAAAAATTCTATCAAAATATGAGGTGCCGAAAGAAATTCGACTGATCGATCAATTTTACCGAACACCAACCGGAAAGATCAACCGGAAAGAAACAATTTATCTATCGCCCGTCCAGATCCACAAGTGGATCAGACGAGGATAGAAACGCTAGGCTTATTTTTTCTTGCTTTTTATGTCAAGGATTTCTTTTTGAAGGTCAAGAACAACACCTGCCAGCTGTTCGATTGACATATCTTTTTGTGACTCCACATCAGGAAACTGCACACTGATATACGCCTTAGCCGACCATGCCTCGATAACATCAGCGCCATCAATCTGGTAGGGTGCATACTGACGGTTGTCAGATACTAAAAACAGTTTTCCGCTTTCATCCAGGTAGTTGAATACTCTTTTGTAGACCACACCTTCGCGTTCGGTTACAAGTACATAGGTCTTACCATTCTTCAGGTCCTTCAAATTATCAACATACTCACCGATGATGATGGTACCTGGAAGGATCGGAAGCATTGAATCACCGCTTATTTCGAAAGCCCGATAGGTGCCAGATTTCAACATTGGCAATTTGAACTTCGGTAATTCTTTGACATACTCCGGATCAGCATACCCATTGAGATAGCCAGCTGCCGCTTTTTGAGGAACCAGTTCAATGTTTTCCTTCTCTTCTGCATCAACTGACACTACCAACACTTCTTTTCCTCTTTGATGATTTTGTGGTAACGCTGACAGGGGTGTAGATTCATCCAGGTCCGTGCCTATGATGGTGTCCACCGAAAAACCGGAATGGGTAGCCATTTGCTGAAGCAATTCAAGGCGAGGTTCGGCCCTCCCCTCTTCATACGCTCCCACAAGTGATCGTTTAATGCCCAGCAATTGACCAAATTGATCTTGGGTAAGCCTAAGTTGTTTTCTGATGAACTTAACGTTCGAGCTTAGTCGTGTCATGGTTATCGTTTAAAGACTAATATTCTTCCAGAGTTAACTTCCTTTTTGCAAAGTGAAAACAGATTTCTCTGATAGTATCTATCAGAATTCTGCATAGCTGTTAAATGACGGTTGATCTTGGAAATAATATCACTAACTGAAGTCTTGGCCTCTGCGAGCATATACCCATAGTACTCATCACCCGAGCCAACTGTGGAAAAATTGACCTGAAATCGCCCAGATTCCAGCTTTTTGCTCTTCAGCTTCAGTTTAGACGTCATTTCCATGCGATTAACTAATATTTTTAGCTAATTAAAAGCTACTTGTTAGCAATAGCAAGAAAATTGACTAAAATATTTAGCTACATGTCAATTGACCACTTCAAATCGCGCGAATAACGCAGTTTTCCCTTTTCGACCACAAGTGGAGATTCAAAATTGTCTGAGTAGATTTTGCCAGTCCCGAGCCCTTGATGAAGTGGATTCGAATAGTTGGCTGTGAACTGTGCAATTGCATTAAGGCCTATGTTGGATTCAAGTGCTGAGGTAATCCACCAGCCGATCTTTTGTCTTTCCGCGACATCAATCCACTCACTACACCCTGCTAGTCCGCCATGAAGGGAAGGCTTAAGAATTATAAACTTAGGGTTGAGCGACCGTAACAACTCCTCTTTGTCGGAAAGGTGATTCTTACCAATAAGTTCCTCATCCAAAGCCACGGGAATCGGAGAATTGCGACATAGCTCCGCCATAACCTTACTGCCTGCTTTTACAGGCTGCTCGATCGAATGAATCTTAAATTTTGAAAGTTCGTGAAGCTTATACAGCGCTTCATCAGGCTTTAGC
>DAORAG010000086.1:0-9352 GCA_035344095.1 Cyclobacteriaceae bacterium
TCTTCAATGTTGATATTGGTAAGCAAGTCGCTTACACTCATCTTTTCAAGATCGTTGTAATGTGAAGATGATTCTGTAACTGACACAGCCTACCTTATTAAGTCTTTCTGATGAAATAGTGTCAACCCTGCGATGGGGCTCTCCGAGATATTCTTAATCGTGATTCCCAGGTCATTCCCAACTTGCCGTAATACATCGCTAAAGTAAAATGCTACCGATCCGGTAAAGTGCACTTTTGTATTTTTAAAGTTATCGTACTTCATCACATACTTTTTGCAAAAGTCCTCAAATCCAGAATAAACCAGTTGATAGCAATAAGGGTCTTTAAGGTGCTGAAATACAAATCGAGTAAAGCTACCCAGAAAAGAAGAGGGCCTCTCCTTTTGATACACCCGTTCTAGTATCTCCTCGCGCTGCAGCGGGAACCGAGCATTAAATTGTTTCCAGAGTTCTTGCGGCATTTCTTTTTGGATGTAGTCGATCAAAAGTCGTTTGCCCATGTGTGCTCCGCCTCCTTCATCGCCAAGTATCCAACCAACTGTTGGAACATTATACACGACTTTGGTGCCATCATAAAAACAGGAATTAGATCCCGTACCTAGAATACACGCTATACCTTCTTCATGCCCACAAAGTGAACGTGCTGCTGCTAGCAAATCCCATTGAATCTCGATCGTTGCTTTTGGAAAAAATTCAGCCAGCGTTTTTCTAACAATCTGTTCATTGTTTGGCGATGAGACGCCAGCTCCGTAGAAAAATATCTTTTCTACAGTTCCATTCACTTTCGCTGATAAGTTCTCCTTTATCGAGTGCGCAAGATCAGAAGCCGGCTGGTAGTATGGGTTAAATCCAGGACCATTGGCCTGATCAATGGTTCCATCGTCATGCAATATTCTCCAATCAAGTTTGGAACCACCACTGTCAGCAATCAATATCATGTAGAAGGCAACTTACCTATGGCTTCAAATTTACTAAAAACCTCATCGGTATGTGGGGCGTCTGGCAGCTCGTCAGTTAGATCCTGACCTGCCCAATGCTCATAATGTGTTCCCGTTTTCCAAAGTCTTGACATAGACACATCATACACCACACCTTTATATGCCACCCAAACCTGTGGTCTATCCTGCCCATTGCGAAGCGCCAGTTGCGCAGCTGTGATGACAGGCAATTCCATCACCGAGAAGTAATGTGATTAAAGTCCTTGACAATGGTGTACAAAAACTTGACGGGGGGTAGATCGGTTTTGATCCCCAGGAGCGTTTTGATTTTTTCGGTTACAGCCAATACCGGTTGAGCGTTTCCTTGATCGCGATTCACTTCCAGTGCACGTTGAATCAGCTCGATATCAGCTTCTGTAAGTTGAATTACTTGTGAAAAAGTTGGAACATAGTTTTCATCCGCTTTTACGAAAATGTCATTAGATGAAATCTCCCGCTGTTCGACCAACTTCACAACTGAAGTGCCTGCAACAAGGTCTCCAAGCCTTTGTCCCTTGCCTCCCATGGCAATCACAAGCATGGCTATTACACCGGATAAAAAATAATAGTCAATAAAGCTAAATATCCATCTCATCAGATAATTGCCAACAGTAGGTGGCGTTCCATCAAGCCTCACCACCTTTACTTTCATCACTCTTTTACCAGGGCTTTGGCCGTTCATTACAATCTCAAAAAACAAGTGGTAAAATATCCAGGGAATACCCAGACTGGCGTACCACACCCATGTTATCTGCATTTCTACATTTATAAAGAGCGCGAACACGAAAACGGTATATGCGATCAGTATTAAACGATCAAGCAAGAACGCTACTATCCGATCGCCAACACTCGCGACCGGATATTGAATAAATACATTCTGTGTTGTTCTTACATTAATCGAGTGCATACCAAACCACTGATAACCGTTTCTGATCGTTCACAAGAATCCTCCAAAATCCTATCACCGACAACTAAATGATTTGCAGATTTAAAATCTTAACTTACCGCAAAGTTAATCGGCCTTGTGGATGAAATTGATTACACATCCAAAAAAGAGAAAACAAAATTTCGGCTGCTCCTACATCCTTTGAAAAAACAACTATTAGATATGAAACAACTTTACTCTATCCTTTGCCTGATTGCGTTATTGCTTGCAGGTTGTGCTCAAAAAGAAAGCAAAAAAGAGATGACCGATGAGGAAATGAGAACACTTGCCGATGAACTTGCACATAAGTTCATCATTACTGATGGTCACATTGATGTTCCCTATCGGCTAAAGGAGCAAGGTATTAACATCAATGCTGACAATGCCAATGTGCTGGTGAGCACTACCGAAGGTGACTTCGACTACGACCGCGCAAAAAAAGGCGGCTTGGATGCTCCCTTTATGTCAATTTACATTCCCTCTTCTTACCAGGAGCAAGCTGACATGGGCAAGGCACTCGCAGACTCCCTGATTAACAATGTAATTGCTATCACCCAAAATCTTCCCGACAATTTTGCCCTTGCAAATAGTCCACAAGAGGTGGAGGAAAATTTCAAAGCTGGTAAAATTTCATTGCCAATGGGAATGGAGAATGCTGCTCCTATTGGAAAGGATCTTGCGAACATCCAGTATTTCTTTGACCGTGGTATCCGATACGCAACACTTACCCATGGCAAAGACAATCAAATTTGCGACTCCTCTTATGACACCACAGGCACGTGGGGAGGTTTGAGCGATTATGGCCGCACCGTTGTAGCTGAGATGAATCGCGTTGGCATTATGGTTGATATCTCCCATGTAGATGACGACACATTTTATCAAGTGATGGAACTCAGCAAAGCACCTTGCATCGCATCACATTCTTCATGTCGCTATTTCACACCCGGATTTGAAAGGAACATGAATGACGATATGATAAAAAAGCTTGGGGAAAAGGGTGGCGTGATTCAAATTAACTATGGATCATCGTTTCTTGATTCAGCGGTTGTTCAAGCCAATAAAGCACGTGACGCAAAACTCAAGATGACATTGGAAGAGGCTGGATTGAAGGAATCGGATGAGGCCGCTAAAGCTGTGATTGAAAAATTCAACCAGGAAAATCCAAAATCATACGCAACTCTTGAAAGAGTTGTTGATCACATCGATCACGTGGTACAACTGGCTGGAATTGATCATGTGGGCATTGGAACTGACTACGATGGTGTGGGCGACAGCCTTCCTACCGGGTTAAAGGATGTTTCATCTTACCCGAACCTGATCTTCGAACTTTTAAAAAGAGGTTATTCCGAGGAAGACATAGAAAAGATATGCTCTAAAAACGTTTTCCGCGTATGGAATCAAGTAGCTGAGGTGGCTAAACAGCTTCAATCCCAAGGCTAAGTTTCTCTGAAAGCCAGCAGTGAGGCTGGAAGTTGGAGGTAAAAATCTTAACCTCTAACTTCCAGCCTCAATCATTTTACTACATGCGGGAAGCCCAGTTTGTAAAGCAGAACAAACCCCGATGGGAGGAGTTTGAAAAAGTGGTTATTGACCAAAAACACACAAAGCCGGATAAACTGGCAGAGTTGTTTATCCAGGTAACTGATGACCTTTCATTCGCGCGCACACAGTATCCAAAAAGTCGAACCACGCAATACTTAAATGCGCTGGCAAGTAAAATCCACCTCGAGATTTACAAAAACAAGAAAGAAGAGAGTAGCAGATTTGTCACCTTCTGGAAATATGAACTGCCGGCCATAATGGGCGATGCGCAAAAGCCACTCCTTTACTCTTTGCTTATTTTCGTTGTTGCAGGTTTGATGGGTGCCCTATCGACCGCATATGACGACACATTCGTCAGGCTTATACTGGGAGATGGCTATGTAAATATGACGTTGGAAAACATAAAGAATGGAAACCCAACAAAAGTGTACTCGTCCGGAACTCCAATGGAAATGTTTTATCAAATCACACTGAACAACATCATGGTATCATTCCGGGTCTTCGTGTACGGTGTCTTTGCTTCGTTTGGCACTGGCTTCTATTTATTTTACAATGGGCTGATGGTCGGAACATTTCTAATGTTTTTTTATCAGGAAAATGAATTGAGCCAGGCGTTACCGGTGATTATGCTTCACGGCACTATAGAACTATCATCTATTGTTGTGGCTGCCGCTGCTGGATTCACGATGGGCAACAGCTTGCTTTTTCCCGGCACATATTCGCGACTCGCCTCGTTTAAAATGGGCGCACTAAAGGGTCTAAAGATTGTGATGGGACTTGTGCCGTTTTTTATCATTGCTGGATTTATTGAATCATTCATTACCAGATATGCTTTTATGCCTTGGGTGATCAAGGCCATCATCATTATTCTGTCTGCCGCATTAATTGTATATTATTTTGTTATCTATCCTGTTCGAATAAAAAGAAATGGAAAGCTTCGTACCAATTGAGTTTCATAGGTCACGTGATTTTTCAAAAAAAATCAACGCCACATTTGAGTTCCTGAAACAAAATTTTCGCCCGCTGACGAAGAGCGTTCTTTTTATTGCTGGACCTCCAGTGCTGATGGGTAGTCTGTTACTGGGGTCTTTTATTGGGGATTTTTTTAATCTCTCTCAATCGGCATATACTGGTGAGACAGAGGCGTTTGAGAATTATTTCAGTTCTGTGAACTTCTGGATGCAGATTGCCTTTGGTGGATTATTCATGCTGATCAGTGGTGTAGCATCGATCAGTTCGATCAACAATTACATTATCCTTTACGGAGAAAAGAAATCGAATAAGATCGAGGTACATGAGGTGTGGGAGAAAGTGAAACAGACGTTCTTCATGTACCTGGGCACGATGATCTTTTTTGTCATCTTGTTTATGGCCGTTTACATCATACTGATTTTGCCTGTATTTTTACTGGGCGCCATTTCTCCTTTCCTGGTAGGTTTTGGTGTGATAGGAGTGTTCGTAGGTATTTTCTACTTCGTTTTTGGCGCTTCCCTTACCTTCTTCATTCGCAACTATGAAAAGACGGGATTTGTCTCCGCTATCAGACGATCCTTTTACCTGGTTCGCGGAAAGTGGTGGAGCACTTTTGGTTTGGTGATGATACTCAGCCTTGTTGTTTCCACTCTTTCTTATCTCTTCTTAATCCCGTGGTATGCAGTCATGATCGCAAATACTCTACACAACACGAGCACTGATGTCCTTCAGGAACCCTCTTTCAATTGGAAAGCAATAACAATTTTATTTTTTACCCTGTACTACCTCGCACAGCTGGTCTTATATTCAATTCCCAACATTGGAATTGCACTACAGTACTTTAACCTCGTAGAACTGAAAGAAGCAAAAGGTTTGATGGACGATATTCAGTCCTTCGGTGAAAGTGACAATTCTACTGGATCAAGAGAAGAACACTACTGAGTATGCGTATTTTTTTTCTTGTTGTTATCCTTCTTACTTCCTGTCAATTACTTGGACAGGACCTGGTCTATGATTCCCTATCGATACAACCAGAAGAGGAGGTTGAATATAATGCCCCCAATGATACCACTGCAGTGACACTGCAAAAGTTCTCGTCAGAAAAAATTGCAACACTCAGTCAGGATCCAGACTTCAATTACAAGCAGCCTCCTTCCATGGCGGAGTCACTTTGGCAAAGGCTGTTGTCCTGGCTTGGGCAAATTCTCAATGCACTCTTTGAAGGAGCTACCGGAACAGATTGGGGGCGAGTGTTAGTATATGCGGCTGCGTTGGCAGGATTGGTTTTGTTGGTTCTGATGATACTCAAAGTGGATGCCTTTCGGGTTTTCTACGCTGGCGCAGATCGCGGCTCCGTTACAACCGGTGTGTTTCATGAGAATATTCATGAAATGGATTTTGACAAGCTGATCAGTGATGCCCTGTCGAAGCAAAAGTTTAGAGAGGGTATCCGCCTTGTGTTTCTTCATGCATTAAAGGTGCTCACAGACAACCAATTTATCTACTGGGAAGCTGGCAAAACGAACCATGATTACGTGCAAGAAGTCTCGGAGAAAGAACTACAGTCTGGACTCAATGATCTGAGTTATTACTTTGACTATGCCTGGTATGGTAATTTTCCAGTTGAAGAATCCACGTTTCGAAAAACGCAATCACTTTTCGAATCATTAAAGTCGAAAGCCACAAAATGAAAGACTGGAAGTACGCACTCTACCTGGTCATCTTCATTGGCATCTATGTTGCCATTCAGTTGTTAAGTCCAAAAAGTCACAACTGGGTTATCACGCTTTCGCATCTGGACAAAAACCCCTACGGCACTTATGTGTTGCATGAAGTTATGCCTGACATTTTTGATTCGGTACAATTATCCAATGAATCATTTTACGAAATACTCGAAGTTGACTCAATGAATCCTGGTGGGATTATCAGCTTTTCGACTTCGCTGAATACACAGGATGAGGATACCGATGCATTAATCAAATACGTAAGCAAAGGCAAAAACGCCTTCCTTTCGGCTCACTATTTCTACGGCCAACTGGCTGACACGTTCAACATCTCAACCGTTGACTATCTATTCAACAATGGAATAATTGACCAGCGGGACTCCATGGAACTTCGGTACACCAACACAACATTGGACACAACCACCTCATTCCTTTTTAGAAGGTCAAGTATCCACAACTATTTTAAGTCGTATGATACGCTGCGTACCACGGTAGTTGCCAGAAATGACATGGGTGAAGCCGTGACAATCAAACTTAGCCTTGGTAAAGGCGCCTTGTATCTAAACAGCACGCCACTTGCATTTACCAATATCAATCTCCTCTCCAAAGAGAACCACCAATTTGCTTCTGTATCTGCATCTTTGCTTGATACCAAAGATTTAGTGTGGACTGAATTTTACCACCTCGGTCGAATGGAAGCACAGACACCGTTGCGATTTATATTAAGTCAGGAATCTTTGTCATGGGCTTATTATCTCGTCATTGGCGCTTTGTTGCTTTTCATATTGTTCGAAGGAAAACGGAAGCAGCGAATCATTCCGATCATTCCTCCCTTGCAGAATACGAGTTTGGAATTCGTTTCCACCATCAGTAACCTTTACTATCAGCATGCTGATCACAAAAACATAGCCGAGAAAAGGATCGCATTTTTTTTCGACCAGCTTCGCAGTCAATTCAATATTGACATGCAGCTAATCACAAAAACCGATTACGAACATATTGCAGCAAAAACAGGTAACGATATTGTCATCACTACCGCTTTGTTTAAAGCCATCAACAATATTCAAAATCGAGAATCAATATCGTCAGCTGAACTGATCGACATCAACAAACAAATGGACCAATTCATAAAATAAGAAAATGGAGGAATCTGAATTTCAAAGTCGGGTTGACCTGACTCATCTGAGCGAAAGGGTGAAAAATATTCGCGATGAAATCGGTAAAGTGATCGTTGGGCAAGATCATATGATCGACCTTTTGATCACTGCATTGCTGGCAGATGGCCATGTGCTCATCGAAGGCGTTCCTGGTGTAGCAAAGACTTTGACTGCCAAATTATTCTCAAAAATCATTTCTGCGAATTTCTCGCGCGTGCAGTTCACACCTGATCTCATGCCGTCAGATGTAGTAGGCACCTCAGTTTTCAATGTGAAAAACTCGGAATTTGAGTTCAAACCAGGACCGATTTTTTCAAACATTGTGCTGATTGATGAGATCAACAGAGCGCCCGCCAAGACCCAGGCAGCGTTATTCGAAGTGATGGAGGAGCGGCAGGTTACAGTTGATGGCCATACGCATAAGATGAAGGCTCCCTACATGGTACTGGCAACGCAAAACCCAATTGAACACGAGGGCACCTATCGATTGCCCGAAGCACAGCTTGATCGTTTCCTGTTCAAGATCGTAGTTGACTACCCTGAGCTAGAAGAAGAGGTTGATATCATCTCGAGACAACATGCGCGATCAGGGATACAGCCGTTGGACGAAATCAATCCGGTGTTAAAAACCGAGGATATTGCTGCCATGAAGACTTTTGCCCAGCAGGTGCACGTAGAAGAAAATATCATCAGGTATATCGCACAGATTGTTCAGGAAACCCGCAACAATCCATTACTTTTTCTAGGAGCATCTCCTCGTGCTTCGATTGCTATCCTGAATGCGTCAAAATCTTTTGCAATTATTCAGGGAAGAGATTTTATCAATCCTGAAGACATCAAGCGGGTGGCTATGCCCATCCTGCGACACAGGATAGCACTAAGTCCGGAAAAGGAGATGGAGGGCATCTCCCCTGACTTGGTGGTTGAGCAAATCATCAACAAGATTGAAGTGCCGAGATGATACGGTTGATTAAAAGTTTATTTCTTAATCACCGATTCTTTCAGGCGGTCATTGGCCTGGTGCTTTTTTTTATTTTAAGCTTCGTGCTTCAGGGATTGATCTGGATTCCCAAAATTCTTTTTCTCGTGCTGTCAGCCGCCTGCATTGTTGACATTCTTCTTCTATATCGAGTAAAAAAAGGAATGTTGGGTGCACGATTCACACCTGACAAATTATCGAACGGTGACGAGAATGAGATCAGAATATACCTTGAAAATCTGTATGTATTCCCAACTCGGTTGCGCATTTTCGATGAGATACCACATCAGTTTCAAAAGCGTGATCTTCAGTTTGAGGTTGAGTTGAAGGCCGGAGAAAAAAAGACGATCTCGTATTTCCTCAGGCCAGTAAAACGTGGCGAATATTCTTTCGGAGCAGTCAATGTTCTGGCGAGCACGCCACTCGGTCTTATCTCAAGGAAGTTCTCCTTTTCTCAGGACAAGATGGTACCTGTGTATCCCTCATATATTCAAATGAGAAAGTATGAACTGTTGGCCATCAGCAATCGACTGGTAGAAACTGGGATCAAAAAAATCAGGAGAATCGGACATAATCAGGAGTTTGAGCTCATCAAAGAATATGTGACAGGTGACGACTTTCGAACTGTAAACTGGAAAGCCACCAGTCGAAGATCGAAACTGATGGTCAATCATTATCAGGACGAGCGCTCGCAGCAAGTCTACTCGCTGATCGATAAGGGCCGGGCCATGCAAATGCCCTTTAATGGCCTCAGCCTTCTCGACTATGCTATCAATGCAAGCCTCGTGATCTCAAATATTGCAATTAAAAAAAGTGATAAGGCCGGATTAATCACTTTTCAGGAGACAGTTAACACCATTGTGCCTGCCGCTAGATTGAACGGTCAAATGAGGAACATTCAAGAAGCCTTGTACAAACAAAAAACTGCTTTTGTCGAGACTGACTTCTCCACGCTTCATGCCACGGTAAGGCACAAAATCAATCAGCGAAGTCTGCTTCTTCTGTTTACGAACTTTGAAACCGTATTTGCCTTGCAGCGGCAACTCCCTTATTTCACCAGTCTGGCCAGGCAACAC
>DAORAG010000087.1:0-9339 GCA_035344095.1 Cyclobacteriaceae bacterium
GGCTTCGGGGATAATATAAAACCGGTCATCTTCACCTAACAGTGGTTTTAGCTTCTCTGCTGACGATAAGGGCACTACCCAATCACTGGTACCGTGAAAGATGATTTTGCGGCAAGCCACAAGAGGCAGTGTCTTTAGGTTAGAAAACTGAATGTCAAATGGAAACAACCACAGTGCTGGTTGAAGAGGAAACGGAATGACATCGGCAAAATCGGCAAAAGGCGTTTCCAGAATTAACATGTCCGGTTGGGCCTTGATGGCCAATTGACTGGCAACACCGGAGCCCAGTGAACGACCATATATAATGGTGCGTGCTGGCCTAATGTTAGTTGCCACCCAGTTGAATACAAAGGAGGCATCCTGATGAAGTGTTTCTTCTTTTGGGTATCCAGTGCTTTTGCCGTAGCCGCGATAGTCCATCATAAACACGTCATATCCCAGCGAAGTAAAATCTTTGGCAAACTTTCCCCATCTGCGCAGATCATCTGCGTTGCCATGCAGGTAGAAGATCAGCCCCTTTGACGGTGATGGCGCGGAGAAATATAAAGCATTAATCGTGATGTTGTCAGGAGTGGTGATGAAGTATTCGCGAAACGGAACATCAAAAGCGAAAGTAAACGACTTGTTGATCGTTGTCCTTTGAAAGATCAGGCTATCACGAAAGAGATAAAAAGTAAATAGTATGATAACGTAGAAACAAAGGGCTGACGCCACGATGATCTTCCCTCTTCTTGACCGTAAAAAGTCAATACCCTTCATTCTCTCACCTGACCTGACAATACACTTACTTTACTGCTGAATGGATTGCCTGAACTTCTTCTAAAGGTTACTACCTGACCCACATGCCACAAACAATCTGAAATAGGGCCGTTGACCAGATTCCAAAATGGATATTCCGCGTTACCGGAATTGCTTTCAAAGATCATGGGATGTTGCGTCAGGTCGTCAAGATTTGCATTGGCAATGATCGCACTTGCTTTGTGGATATTACGCAAAGTTATTTCCCTAATTTGTTCGAAAGACAGTTTTTCATCAGGCTGCGGAAAATGAGTAGACTTTTTTTCGGCTACATTCAATATAATGTACGACATGCCGAAGATGTGTTTGATGGTCTCAAGCGATGTTCTGGTATCATCACCGGGTTTGAAAGACAGGTCACTTTCCCTCAGGCCCTCTGTTGCCCAATAAAATCTGAAGCCCAGGCCGTCCAGCAGCCGGGAGGCAACGGTACCTGAATTGTAGTGGGCCGGTGGTTCCGGTAATTCCCGATAGGGCAACGCGCCTTTGTCGGACTGGGCAAAAGATGCCGTTACAGATATCAGGTATATAAACAGAATGGATCTCATGACTGTTGGTTTAATCAAATTTCAATATAGATAAGCGCAATAACAAAAAAAGCCTTGCACAAACATGTTTACCATTGATCATGAAAATCTCCCCATGAGAAGATAGTTTTTGAGTACCATAAATACTTTCTCAATTTTGGATCGTGATAAAAGCAATTCGATTTCTTCCTTTGAGCTTTATGCTGGTGGGCTCATCGCTGTTTGCGCAAGAGACTGGTGAAGACAAACTTGGCGCATGGTGGATGTATTTCGGCACCACAAAGATATCAGAGAAGCTAAGTATCCACAGTGAGTTGCAGCTGCGAATGTATGAACCGGTCTCCACGTTCAATCAACTCTTGCCTCGCGTTGGCCTTAACTATCATATCAATGGAAGCGCTATGGCTACTGCCGGCTACGCTTATATTCCTACGGAATCGTATGAGAAGGGCAACGCGCTGTCGAGCTCGAAGGAAAACAGGATATGGGAGCAGTTCATAATGCGCAATGCGGTTGGCAGGTTTTCTTTTGAGCATCGTTATCGCCTTGAGCAGCGATGGATTTCATCGAACGGAAATACACGATACCGTGATCGCGTACGTTACCGCCTCATGATCACGGTTCCTTTGAGCAAGCCCACGATGGAGGACAAGACGGTGTTTCTGGCGGTGTATGATGAACTGTTTGTCAATATCGATAACTCGCCATTTGATCAGAACCGGTTGTATGGAGCTCTTGGCTATCGCTTGAATAAGAACCTGAGCTTTCAGGGGGGCTATCTGCGGCATCGGCTGGGTGCACTTTCATACGACAGGCTACAATTCGGGGTGTTTCTTAACAATAGTCTTGTGAAGACCGAATAGTGGAATTGGCATTTGCCAACGACATTATCTATTTTGCCCTATTCCAACATCCTTCGTATGAGATTGTTTCAACACGCACTATGGTCTTTATCATTGATAAGCATCCTTTGGGGATGCACACCTGAGAACAAAGAGCAAGATACACGCCCGAATATCATTGTTGTACTGGTAGATGACATGCGATGGGATGAATACTCACTTGCAGGGCACAATTTTATCAAGACGCCAAACATTGATCGTGTAGCAAAAGAAGGAGTGAATTTCAAAAATGCTTTCACCACCACACCCTTGTGTTCACCCAGTCGCGCGAGTTTCCTTACGGGGCAATATGCACATACTAATGGTATCACCGACAACCTTGCACGTAACGAGCAAAGTCATCAACTGGAGACCTTCCCCAAACAACTCAACAGTGCGGGATATGAAACTGCTTTCATTGGGAAGTGGCACATGGGCAACGATGACAGTCGCAGGCCGGGTTGGGATTTTTGGGTGGCCTTAAAAGGACAGGGCGAAGCAGTTAATCCTAACTTGAACATCAATGGAGAACGACAGACTGTTGAAGGTTACGTTACGGATATTATTACCGATTACTCCCTTCAGTTTATTAATAAGGAAAGAGAGAAGCCATTCTTATTGTATGTGTCGCACAAGGCACTTCATCCCAACATGATGCAGCGCGATGATGGTAGTACCATCGAAATAGGGGAAGGTGGCTTCATCGCAGCGGATCGTCACAAGGGAATGTATGACGGTGAGGTATTTAGTCGAAGGCCAAATAACGGAGTTGCGCCTACGGACAAACCGGCTTTGATGCAAAAGATAGAGGGACTTCCACCGCTTGGACCCGAGACCGGAACTGATGAGAGAACCATTCACGAGCGAGCGGAGATGCTAATGGCTGTCGATGAAGGGTTGGGAGCGATGATGAAGACACTTGAAGAGAGCGGTAAATTGGATAATACCGTTATCGTGTTTACCAGCGACCACGGGTATTGGTACGGTGAGCATGGCTTGAATGAGGAGAGGAGACTCGCGTACGAAGAAGCCATTCGCATTCCGATGTTGTTACGTTATCCCAAGACGATCAAGGCAGGGATCCAACCAGAGGAAATGGTTTTGAGTATTGATCTCGCGCCTACATTGATTGAACTGGCTGGTGAACCCGTTGGCCCTGAACGTCAAGGTCGATCATGGTTGCCCATATTTAATAATAATGTTAAGGATTGGCGGACTTCATTTCTAGTAGAATACTACACAGATACTGTTTTTCCTCGGGTGCACATGATGGGTTACAAGGCGGTGCGCAACGAACGCTACAAATACATTCACTATTTGGACTTACAGGGAGCTGACGAGTTGTATGACCTTCAAGAGGATCCTTATGAGTTGAAGAATTTGTTTGGCGATCCTGCTTATGCCGAAGTGCTAACCCAAATGATGGGCGAGATGGAGCAGCAGTTTGCCCTTACAAATTTTAAGCCGTCTAACTAAGAATGTGTCAATTGATCATTAAATACCTTCCTGCCACCCTTTCTTTCCAGTTGTAGCAAAAATCTGTAGCAATTTTCATATCCGCCTTGGTAGTTATTGTACTTTTTCCCTAATTGTCAAGGAATTTGAAAATTTAAAACTACCCTTAACACACCAGGTTACATGAGAACCATTACCCTAATATTAATTTTTATAGGAACTAGCTTTTTTGCTTTTGGTCAGGAAGAACCTCTTCTAAGTAAGAAAGGCCGGGTTATTTTACCCGAAAAGGGAGACTTTGCCGTAGGCTTGAGTGCCAATCCATTTTTTGACTATGCTGGCAACCTTTTAAGTAGTAGTGGAAACAATACCTTAAGATCCAGATTACTTGATAACAATGTATTTTTTTCAAAGTATTTTATAAGTGACAAACTCGCCTTAAGATTAAAGTTGAGACTCAACCAAGGGAAGTCCACGCTTACCAATAAGGTCGTCAGTTTTGCCAGCCCGAGTGCACAGGTTGAAGATAAACTTGAGCAAAAATCGTCTGTGTTGGAATTTACTCCAGGAATTGAATTTAGAAGCGGTTCATCCAGGCTACAGGTTGCCTATGGGGGCGAGATCATCATAGCAAAGGATAAGATTCAAAGTAGTTATACTTACGGCAACAACTTTGCGACAAATAACACCTCACCGCTGTCAACCATTGATTTCAATAACAAGACTTCAGGCTTTACTACCAGCCGACCAACGGAAAGCATTCCGACTGATAACTTTCGATTTGGGATAAGAGCCTTTATTGGACTAGAATACTTTTTTGCACCGAAAATGTCTGTTGGATCTGAAATAGGGTTAGGGTATTCAAAGGTAAATGGCGGAGACACGAGATCCGTGTCAGAATTTTGGGATGTTGTCCAAAACCAGAGACGTTTGAACACGATTAGCGGAGCTGGAGGAGACTCACGCAATTTAGGTACTGACACATTCAACGGCCAGATATTTGTCCTATTCTATTTGTAAATGCTATATCCAAAGGACTTTTTCAATGCTGTTGTTCGACTGCTGGTCGCGGTTCCATTGGTTTTGTCATGTTCTGATTCTACAGTAGATGAGAAAGTTGATGCTGAGGATGTACTGTGGGCGCTGGGGTCAGGTAATTCTGGGGCTTTAGGGTTTGGTGACGAATTATACTATAGCCGACCAATTCAGCTATTAGGTGTAAACGGAATACTCCAGTTGGAAGCTTCCAATAATAGCAGTCTAGCGCTTACTCAAAGTGGTAATGTTCTGGCATGGGGAGACAATTCTTACGGACAACTTGGTATTGGCGAGGCCCTCAAGGAACTGAGGCCTGTTCAAATTTTACCGGGAACAAAAATGTCCTCAATAACACTGAGCAACTCTTTGGGAGGGGCAACAGATGAGAATGGCTATGTTTGGCTTTGGGGCTCTTTGCAAACATTTTCACCGAATTTATTCTCCTTTAGGACGCCCATTCGGTTTGAAAATTACTTACTGCCAAGATTTATCGATGTGAAATGTGGAAGTTCGTTTTGTATGATGCTGTCGGAAGAAGGGGAAGTATGGGCAATCGGCAATAATGATTTTGGTCAGCTGGCCAGTCCAACCACGCAGGGCAGAATTCAAATCGAAAAAATAGAGGGAATAAGTGGGGTCTCTGCTATCGCTGCAGGTAGTCATCACGCCTTAGCTCTAGTTGGAGGCGAAGTCTACGCATGGGGCGCAAATAATTATGGTCAGTGCGGGCTTGTTTCGTGCGTCAATTGCTTCGTGCCAAAGAAGGTTGAAGGCTTGAACAACATTAAGGCGGTTGCCGCAGGATTTAGTCACAGTTTGGTATTGACAAGTGTAGGAAGAGTGATGTCATTTGGATATGGAGGTTTTGGAGAACTGGGAACCAATATTCTCGGTCAAAAACAAGTGCCAAAGGTTATTGAGAGTTTGACGAACGTGTCCATAATTTACGCCAAGGATAACGTCAGTCTTGCCTTAGCTCAGGGTGGTGATTTTTTTGCATGGGGGAAATTTGACTACAATAGTAATCCGTTTCAGGGCAACATAAATCGATACACCCCGACAAGAATAGAATGCCTGGATGATGCGAGCGCAATCGCAGCAAGTGGTTTTCACTACTTGATTGCAAAAGACTACAATTTAAATTTTAAAGGAAATTGCTTCTGATTAGGTATTCAAAACAACCTCAACTGATCGCTGTCATTCTCTGATGGCTCACTGACTTTCGCGTCATAGAAATTGGAGAGGGTGATGCCGAGTAGCCGAATGGGTTGATTTGGTTCGTAATTGGCCCTCATCAGCTCTTTTGCAGTTGGTGCAATGTCGTCCCAATCGATCAGGGATGAAGATGATTTACTTCGGGTAATTTGATGGAAATCGTGGTATTTTACTTTTAACGTTAGCGTTCGTCCTTTTAGTTTGTTCCGTTGTAGTCGATCGATTACCAGTTGCGCTATACGATCAAGTTCAATAAGCAAGTCATCAAGTTCCTCCAGGTCATAGGCAAAGGTATCCTCGGCACCTACAGACTTCACCTGGCGATGGGGTTGTACCGGCCGGTTGTCTATGCCTCTGACAATCTGGTAATAGAACCTCCCGGACTTGCCGAAATGTTTCTCCATCTCCTGAGCGGTCAGCGCTTTTAAATCTGCACCATTATTCAGCCCCATTTTTTTCATCTTCTCTGCTGTCACTTTGCCCACACCGTAGAACTTTTCCACGGGAAGCGACTCCATGAACTTCTCTATTTTGGAGGGACCTATAAACGTAAGTCCGTCCGGTTTGTGGATGTCAGACGCGATTTTGGCCACAAATTTATTCACCGACACACCAGCAGATGCTGTCAGGTTCAGCTCAGCTTTGATCTCCTTGCGAATGCGCTCTGCGATATCTATTGCAGATCCGATGCCTTGCTTGTCCTCCGTTACATCCAGATAGGCCTCATCAAGTGAAAGCGGTTCGATGATATCCGTATAACGTTGAAAAATGGCTCTGATCTTTCTGGATACGTCTTTATATACATCAAAACGCGGGCGCACAAACACGAGCTCCTTACAAAGCTGTATGGCTCGCCTGGATGACATCGCTGATCGCACTCCATACTTTCTGGCTTCATAGCTTGCCGCAGCCACAACTCCTCGTCCCTCAGGCGACCCTCCAACAGCCAAAGGTTTACCGCGAAATGCCGGATTGTCACGTTGCTCAATAGAGGCGTAAAAGGCATCCATATCAATATGTATGATTTTCCTCATTGATGATTTATCCACATGTTTTCCACACGAAGATGAAGTATTACTTTAACTGTTTGCAAATATAAGTTACCTCCGTTCAACCTGTATTAAGCGAACTCAACGGTCAAATCAGCACTTCGTTTCCACTTTCATACGATCATGCATTATTGCTTCGTATATATCAGGAGTAAACATGGGTGAAGGACATCATGTGTACTAAACCAACCACTCATTAATCCTTAAACAACTATGGAAACAAGTCAATTAACCAGGGAGGTGAGCAACAACCACGGATCGAATGTTCGTGTAATGCATCACATCGATCGGGTGAACCTTTACGATTTCGGATATGAAAAATCCGGAAGCGCCAACGGTGATCCGCAATTGTATGCCACCTATCTCAACCGGATCCTCAATGGAGATCTGGTAGAGGAACCTTACAAGGGCTTTACAGATGAGGAGAAGAAAGACCGTGTGCGACAGATCAAAGAACTGGAGAAAGATATCAAATTGAAGGTGGAGGCTAACGCCAAAGTAGAGGAGGAGATCAAACTAAAAGAAAAAGATATCGACAAGTACCGCAAAGACTTACTCCAGATCAGAGAGTCGCGCAATCGCAACAAGGAAAAGTTGAAAGGTGAAAACTTCAGTTTCCCGAAGTTTGCCCTCAACCTGTTCATCCTGGCGATGCTGTCGGTTTACCTTTTCTTCTTCTATGTGAGCGCTACCTACAAGGCATTGTATGTAGACTTCGAAGGTGTGGCTTCCGCTATTGCCGCAGGAGAGGGGACTGGCAGCATCATGCCAGGTCCATATGAACTATCAGAAGCGCTACAGTATAACTACCTGTTATTTGTGGTGCCTTTTGTATTCTATGCGTTCGGATGGGCTTTTCATATCCTGTTGGAACTGAAAAGTAAAGCCAAGATGGTATTTCTCTCTATGCTGATTGCCGTCACATTTACGGTAGACTTTCTGCTGGCAATGATTATTAGCAACAACACGGAAGGTGCCAAGGCACTGATGGGTTTGCCTGCTGTGCATTGGAGTTCGAGTCCATCGTTCTACATTATTTTGTTTTTGGGATTCCTGGTGTATGTCATTTGGAGTATACTGCTTGACTCACTCATCCGTGAGTGGGATAAGCGGGAAATCACCAATAACCTGAAAAAAATCATTAAGCATTTGCAGGGCGATATCCAGGTGCTGACGGATAAACTGGAAGATGTGTCATTCCCTAAAGCGCAGATTGCCAACTATAGGGAGGACCTGAATACGGTAATGTATGGAAACCTGAAACGTTATGTTGATCAGTTTTCATCGGGTTGGATTGCATACCTGTCTCCCGCCAATATGAAGGACGTGAAAGAAGAATGTCTTCAACTGAAAAAGGAATTTGAAGACAAGCATGAGATTCGCAGTGGTACGGTAAAAGTTGTGGCTAAACGAGCAGAGCGATGAGCAGACAAGCGATAGCATTAGCCATCATTGCGGTGGTGGCGTTGGGGTTGGGTGGCTGTAAGCTGCCCACCCCTGAAAAAAAGGCGGAGGCTCCGAGGATCAAACACAACTACATCGTGTTGCTCGACCTTTCGGATCGCCTGATCGTCCAGGACAACCAACCGGCACGCGACAAGGAGTTGATACGAAATCTCTACTCCGTATTTGAAGAGAAGGTGAGGAAAGACCTTTACATCAAATCCGGTGACGAGATCAAAGTAGTGATCGCTCCGCAACGTGGGTCCGGTTTACGCAGGGATGTTTTTGAAGATCGACTCTATGTCAACATGAACTCAATTCAGAATGTGTACCGCAAGACAAAAGAAGAGGAGCGAAGGGAAGCATTTTTTGCCAACCTCGACACTTTGTACAGTCAGGCGGTGTTTAGCAATCAGCGTGAAGATTACCATGGTGCCGACATCTGGAAATACTTTTACGAAGATTTAGGAGTAGACTATACGGATGATCCCAACACAGAGAATTACTTATTCATATTGACAGATGGATATCCGATCGTGGGGCATAACCAAAACAAGCTTCTTCAGGTAAGGAATGAATTCCCTGATCTTCACATTGTGTTGTTGGAAGCGGCACCTCGCGACAAGGATATGGAGTGGGACCACGTAATGGAGGTGTGGCAGGATTGGTTTGACAATATGGGGGTAAAAAACTATACCCTCATCAAACGTGGCTCCATTACCAAAGAAGTGGAACAGGTGAAAGACCTGCTGGAGTTGGAGCCAGTGAGGCTTACCAGTCGCTAACGCGACTTCAATTATAGATGAGAGAAAGGCCTGCTGCGCGCAGGCCTTTTTTATCACACAAAGACATGACAAGTTGAACATTCCCACGGATGTTCTGATCAAGGCCTACTAATTCTGTAACTTCTATTTTGGAATCTGTACCTGAAAC
>DAORAG010000088.1:0-9261 GCA_035344095.1 Cyclobacteriaceae bacterium
ACCAGCGCATAGGTAAAATACTTTTGTTGCCCGGATGCGGAGAGAAAGATCAAAACAATAAAAAACCAGGTGTAGGTTTTCAGAAAAGCGAAGTCAATGATGATGTTGATGATGGCTGCTTCTAGTGCCGTATCAGATAATGCAAAACTATTTTGACAAACAGACTGCTCCCAAACACGCGTAATGAGTTGCGCCCTGGTGGGGTTAAATGCCAGCTCAAGGTCAACGATTGCCAGTGGAGTATATGGCGTCACCAGGCATGAGGAGGAAGGCCGCATCAAAAGGGCAACGCCTACCATAAATACCAGCGCAATAAAGAAGCTACGCCAACGGTAAGCGGTGATCATTTCACCCCATCGTTCAATATATTTTTGCAACCAACTCATTTGGACAATATAATGGCTTTACCTTACACGAATCAAGGATAAAATAAAAAGTCCCGCTTTACGGGACTTTTTATCGCTATCGGAATTTAGACTAGTTCTTATTCAAGGGCTGATAGTCTTTGAAGGGCGAAATATTTACCTTCTCCATCATCTCACGATAAGCAGTCCATTGATCTTTGTAAAAAGCATTGACCTTATCCAGAATCAATTGAGTTTTATCGTTTGCGTTCTTCATCACCCGGTTTTCTCTGTCCGTCACAGCCTCTCTTGATGTATTTACGTAGAACCTTGCTGTACCTATAAAGGATACATTGCTCGGAAACTCTGTCGCTGTAATACCCTGACGGGTGTCCTCCGCCCCAAGAATGAAATCAAACACTTTGTTGATTGAATCCTTTATCGCCTTTGTCTTGTCCATCGCTTCCTTCAGATCATCACGGTTGGCTTCTTTCATGCGTTTTTCAAATTCATCAGCAACATCTCTGGACTCCCTCAAACGATCCGTGGCTGTAGATACCAGGCTCGTAATCTTGTCCAACTCCTTGTTCAGTGCATACCTTGCTTGAATGTAAGCAGCATCGTTGGTAAACCTTGGATCACTCTTCACAGTAATCATAGTGGAGTCCTTCTGATCGCCAAAGGTCATTCGCAGTTTATAAGTTCCCGGAAGCACATTTCCGCCCCCAGGCTCCGGAGCATTGGGTCTTGCCTTCTCGCGTGACGGTTGCCGTACTCCTTTCTCCGATAAATTCCATGTCCATCGATTGAGCCCATTTTCTTCAGGAGCTTTTTGCTTCAACGTTCTTATCTTCTCATTGGCTGCATTGAAGATTTCCAATGTCACTGAATCATATTTCACCTTCGGTTTGTCATCCTTTTTGTCAGCTGCCTCTGGCGCAGGTTCAGGTTGTACTGCCTTCCCACGTTTCGATTTGCCAGTAGGTTTTGGTTCTTCTTTCTTTGGCTCCTCTTTCTTTTCGGTTGGTTTATTAACTGAATAAGAAATCAGCGCACCCAAAGGTCTGTTCTCACCCGTGAACATTCCTGAACCAGGAAAGAGCGCGCCTTCCGCTGGTAAGGTTTCGACATCATAAGCATCCGGAGGCGTAAACAGGTGAAGCTTTTTGTCCAAGATACTTGCTCCATTTTTCGCCATTGCCCGAAGAGGGCGTATATCATCAAGCACATAAACAGCCCGACCAAATGTACCCACTACAAGATCGTGCTCACGTGGATGAATCACTAAGTCCATACTTGGCACACCGGCCGGATAACCATTTGTCCATCTTGTGTAGTTCTTACCTTCATCAATACTTACAAACAATCCATTCTCAGTCCCAAGGAATATCAGTTTAGGTTCTACTGGATCCTGAACAACTGAAAGTGTGTAACTGTTTTCCCCAACCTGGCTTCCACTAACCATACTTTCCCAGGTCTGTCCATAGTCTCTTGTTCTGAATAGGTAAGGTTTGAAGTCGAACTGACGATAGTTGTTCACAACAACAAAGGCTTCACCTGCATTGTAGTTCGAAGCCTGAATTTGAGGAACCCATGCGTTCTTTGGCATGCCGGTAATACGGGATGTCAGATTGGTCCAAGTCTTTCCTCCATCACGTGAAAGTTGTACCTGTCCATCATCCGTTCCTACCCACAGCACACCTTTTTCTTTTTTGCTTGGCGCAATGGCAATGATTGTACAGTGATTCTCTGCACCCGTTGCATCCATCGTCAAGCCCCCGCTTTCATATTGCTTTTGCTTTTCAGGATCATTAGTAGTCAAGTCAGGCGAAATGATCTCCCAATTGTTTCCTTTGTTGGTACTCTTGTGAACGAATTGGCTTCCATAATAAATTGTTGCGTTATCAAATGGATCCTGGGCAAACGCTGAGTTCCAATTAAATCTCAATCTCATGTCTGCATCGGGGTGAGTGGGTCTGATCAACTTGTTGTAGCCAGTTTGTTTGTCCCAACGCATGAAGAAACCCTGTTGCGCCATTCCATAGCCATAACGATTATCATCGGGGTCAGCGGCCATATCAAATCCATCTCCAAATACCAGCATCTGGAAATAGGAGTTGCGGATACCGCCATTTCTCCACAAGTAAGCCGGGCCTACCCAGGAACCGTTATCCTGCATTCCACCATACACGTTGTAAGGCTGATCCATATCTACATTGATGTGATAAAATTGCCCTACAGGAAGGTTCTCAACGAATCGCCAGTTCTTTCCTTGATCATGAGTAATATTTAATCCTCCGTCATTTCCATCAACCATGAATGAAGGATCCTCTGGATGCACCCACCACGAATGGTGATCTGGGTGCACACCATTGAACGAAAATGGCAGCAACGGTCGGAATGATTTTCCGGCATCTTCACTCACATTCACTTCAGAGAAGATGGTATATAATCTATTTTCATTTTTTGGGTCAGCGTGAATCTCCCCGTAGTAGAATGGCCGATCACCAATCTGATCCATGTTCTCATTCACCATCCTCCACTTGAATCCACCATCTTCTGATTTGTACAAACCATTTTTCTTTGCCTCCACCAGCGCATAGACAATCTCAGGTTTCGCTGACACGGCAATTCCAATTCTTCCAAGATCGCCAGCAGGAAGACCATCTTTATCAGTTCTCTTCGTCCAGTTTTTTCCACCATCAAAAGTCACGTACATTCCAGAACCAGGGCCACCCGATTTGAAAATCCAAGGCCACCTACGGTGTTCCCACATCGATGCAAAAAGTTTGTTAGGGTTGGTTGGATCAATAACCAACTCCGCGCAACCCGTTTTTTCATTGACATACAAAACTTTCTCCCAGGTTTGACCACCATCAGTAGTTTTGAAGACGCCACGCTCCGGATGTTCTCCCCATGGAGATCCTATAGCACCTACATAAACTGTATTGGGATCAGTCGGATCAACTATGATCCTATGGATGTTTCTTGTTTTCTCAAGTCCCATCAGCTTCCATGTTTTGCCTCCGTCAAGGGTCTTGTAAATTCCGTATCCTCCATTCAAGCTATTTCTTGGATTTCCTTCTCCGGTACCAACCCACACAACAGACGGGTTGCTTTGTTGTATTGCAACAGCGCCAATTGACATGACGGTTTCTTTGTCAAAGATTGGTTCCCAGTTAATGCCACCTGATGTTGTTTTCCAAAGACCTCCAGAGGCCGAGCCCACATACATCACATCGCGATCATTCACCACCACATCAATGGCCGTGATCCTACCGCTCATGGCACCAGGCCCTATGTTTCGTGCGTTCATCCCCTTCAGCTTTTCCATGTCCAGCTTCTGGGCAAAGACTGGTGAAACTAAAAGACATAGCACTAGAGGTAGAAAATTTATTCGTAATGATTTTCCCATAAATGATTGATTAGTTGAAAAGTTGAATTCCGAAAGATAGTATTTCTCCCACACCCAAAAACGGGTCAGCCAAAGCGCCAGATCAATTTTTTGGACAAAAGCCTTTGGCGTTATGTGAGTGGTTCGTAATCGAAACTCACTTCTTTGGTATTGTAATATTTCAATCCGGAATCGGTGCTGATCATCAACCGTCCGGAATCGTCCACTCCCTCAATGGTCCCTTCAAACGCCTCGCCATTTTGAATAAAATTCCTTTTCTCGAATGCCCCGTAAAGTCTGTCGAGGTAAGCGGCCTTGATCTTTCGGTGATCGTGCTGTCGCAGCAAAAGGTACCACTGCTCCAGCGATCCGCACAACCGATCCAAGCAATACTGCAGATCATGGGGCTCTGCTGTCTCAAGTGTCATTGAGGTAGCGCGCGGTGATGAGAACCCTCGCTGATTGACATTCAAGCCGATCCCAACAATGGTGCGGCTAAATGTGCTCCCCTGAATCTGGCTCTCGATCAGAATGCCGCAAATTTTCTTGTGGTCAATCATTACATCATTCGGCCACTTTACATGCACAGGTTTTTTGAGTTCGGAAAGGAAATCGCACACTCCCAGCGATATCGCCATGTTGAGAAGGAACTGGTCTCTGGTATGGAGGAAAGTAGGTTTTAGAACAACCGAAAAGGTCAGGTTCTTACCGGGTTCGGTCATCCAAACGTTGCCCTGCTGCCCCCTGCCTTTGGTCTGGTTGTTGGTAATAATCACTGTACCTTCAACCAAATCCCGCTTTTGAGTCAATTCCACCGCGAGTGTATTGGTGGAGTGACATTCTGGCACAAAAACCATGTTCTTGCCCATGAAAAGCGTTTTGGCAGGGATTTTATACACTGTAATTGGTTAACTTTGCAGATTAAACCCGAAGATACTTAATGGCCAAAAAAAAGGCGGGAAACAACTCCGAGTTATTGAGTCAGGTGATAGTGAAGGGCATGCAGGAGAAAAAGGCCATTGACATAGTGGTATTGGACCTTAGAAAGGCTAAAAATGCCGTAGCAGACTTCTTTGTGATCTGCTCTGGTAACTCCGCACGGCAACTGGACGCTATAGCGGATGCAATCGATGAAATGGTTTTCGAAACCTTAAAAGAAAATCCATGGCACATTGAGGGTAAAAACAATAAAGAATGGATGCTACTCGACTATATCACTGTAGTGGCCCACATATTTCAGAGAGAACGAAGGTCATTTTATACACTTGAGAAATTGTGGGGTGATGCAAAGATCACAGAGATCGAGAACTAGGCGAACCAAATAAATACAATCACGTTACTGAATTGAATTATTAATTGAATGGCAGATAAGAACAAAGATAACAAGCTACTAAATCCGCGTGGGCCGAGGGGTAACTATCAAATGTGGATCATTCTGGCACTGGTGGCGGTGATTCTGGCTGTTAGCTATTTCAATCGTTCCGGAGACCTGATTGAAATCCAATCGAGCACTTTTGAAGACATGGTGCAGCGGAGAGATGTGAAGAAGATTGTGGTCATCAAAAATGAAGACCTGGTTGAAATCACATTAAAGCAGGAAGCGCTCCAGAATTCAGTTTATAGAAACGAGCTGGAAAGCAATAGCCCATTCGGGGTAAACCCCAACGGCCCTCATTATAAAATGAGGATCGGCACCATTGACCAGTTTGCAAATTATTATAAGGAGATCACCTCCAAGATTCCCAAAGACGATCGCATCGATTTG
This sequence comes from Cyclobacteriaceae bacterium, assembly GCA_035344095.1. Lineage (GTDB taxonomy): Bacteria > Bacteroidota > Bacteroidia > Cytophagales > Cyclobacteriaceae > ELB16-189. Next base: position 5,504 of record DAORAG010000088.1, read on the forward strand.
AAGTACGAAGAGCGAAGCGACATCACGGGGATGTTGCTCAACTGGGGATTCCTCTTCCTACTGCTGTTTGGATTCTGGATGCTCATGCGCAGGATGACAGGTGGAGGTGGACCAGGAGGCCAGATCTTCAACATAGGTAAGTCTAAGGCTGCCTTATTCGATGCCGAAAACAAAGTGAAAGTGACGTTTGAAGACGTTGCTGGACTTGAAGAAGCAAAAGAAGAGATCAGGGAAATCGTTGAGTTCCTTAAGAACCCAAGCAAGTTTACGAAGCTTGGTGGAAAAATTCCTAAAGGCGCATTACTGGTAGGTCCTCCTGGTACAGGTAAGACATTGCTTGCAAAAGCAGTGGCAGGAGAAGCGGCAGTACCATTCTTCTCACTCTCAGGCTCCGACTTTGTAGAAATGTTCGTAGGTGTGGGTGCTGCAAGGGTACGCGACCTGTTCAAGCAAGCAAAAGAAAAAGCACCTTGTATTGTGTTTATCGATGAGATTGATGCGATAGGTAGATCAAGAGGAAGAGGGCAAATGCCGGGCTCGAATGACGAAAGAGAAAATACATTGAACTCCTTGTTGGTTGAGATGGATGGTTTTGCCACAGACAGTGGTGTGATCATACTTGCAGCAACCAACAGACCGGATGTACTTGACTCGGCATTGCTGAGGCCGGGGCGCTTTGACAGGCAGATCAGCATTGATAAGCCAGACATTTCTGGTCGTGAACAAATCTTCAAAGTTCACCTTAAGCCGATCAAAATGTCGAAAGATGTGGATGCGAAGAAACTTGCTGCACAAACTCCTGGATTTGCCGGAGCAGAAATTGCGAACGTATGTAACGAGGCCGCGCTGATTGCAGCACGTAGAGATAAAAAAGAAGTTGATATGCAGGATTTTCAGGACGCGATCGATCGAGTGATCGGTGGTCTTGAAAAGAAAACCAAAATCATCTCTCCTGAAGAAAAACTCATTGTTGCTTACCACGAGGCTGGGCATGCTGTTGCGGGCTGGTTCCTCGAGCATGCGGACCCTTTGGTTAAGGTAAGTATTGTTCCAAGGGGATCTGCTGCATTGGGTTATGCTCAGTACCTTCCAAAAGAACAGTTTCTTTACCAGACAGAACAGCTGCTGGATGAAATGTGTATGACTTTTGGTGGCCGCGCGGCAGAGGAAATAGTCTTTGGGAAAATTTCCACAGGTGCCCTAAGTGACCTTGAAAGGATTACCAAAATGGCTTACAGCATTGTTACTGTCTACGGCATGAACAAGGAAATTGGTAACATGTCGTTCTACGATTCAAAACAATCAGAGTACAACTTCCAAAAGCCTTACTCTGAGGCTACAGCCGAACGAATTGATAAGGAAGTAAAGAAGATAATCGATCAGGCTTTCGAACGTACCAAGGATTTGCTCACCCATCATCGAGAACACCTTGAAGTGATCGCAAAGGAACTCCTTGAAAAAGAAATTCTCTTCCAGTCTGACCTTGAGAGGCTAATCGGCAAGCGGCCATTTGCAGCTCAAACCACCTATCAGAAGTTTACCAACGGTAAGCAAGAAGATAAGGCAGAAGAAAAGAAAGCCGAAGCCGAAGAGGTGGCCTCTGAACCAGACCCGAATACTTCAGACGAATCGAAGAAGACTGCATAAACAGGCGCGTGTAGAAAATTTCAAAATCAGGTCATTTAGACCTGATTTTTTTATTTATCCCTAAATTGGTAACTCGTAATTAGTGAATGTGTCTGAAACCTAACTATCGATGAATAAAGAGACCATTCAATTGGCTCAGGGTAAGAAGATATACTTCGCTTCTGATTTTCACTTGGGTGTTCCCGATCTTGAGACCAGTCTTGCCCGTGAAAAGAAAATTGTGAGATGGCTGGATCAGGTCAAGTCGGATGCGCAGGCCATTTATTTGTTAGGAGACATTTTCGACTTCTGGTTTGAGTACCGACACGCCATTCCACGCGGGTTTATTCGTCTTCAGGGAAAGTTGGCCGAGCTTCGAGACAGCGGCATGCCTATCTATTTCTTTACAGGCAATCACGACATGTGGATGTTTGATTACTTTCCAACAGAACTTGGCATACCCATCTATCGCAAACCCATCCAGCTCGAGATTGGAGCGCATCGTTTTATGGTCGGTCATGGAGATGGGCTGGGACCGGGTGACACCTCCTATAAAATCCTAAAGAAATTTTTTGACAGTGCTGTCTGTCAATGGCTCTTTGCCAGAATACACCCCAATCTCGGCATAAGCATTGCTAAGTACTGGAGTAGGAACAGCAGGATCAGCAACATGAAGAAAGAAGAACAATTTAAGGGAGAGGAAAACGAGTTCTTACTTTCTTATTGCAGGGAAACCGAGAAAAAAAACCACCACGATTTTTATGTTTTTGGTCACCGTCACCTGCCCCTTGATCTCAAGGTTGGTGAACAAAGTCGGTACATTAACCTCGGTGAGTGGGTTCACTTCAGCACTTATGGTGTGTATGACGGTAGCACCATTGAACTTAAAACTTTCTAAGGATGAAGGTGATTGCTCTCGTGTTTGCTCTATCATTTTGTGCAGAAGTCAATGCTCAACTCAGTAAAGTGGCAGACCTGAACATCAAGGATGTGACGAGATGCTCCGTTGATCGACTAGGTAATTTTTATTTTATTTCTGCTGAAGGTATTCTCAAAAAGTATGACCCTGACGGCCAACTACTCAGTCAAACCGCGAAGTCCATTTCACCGCTGACACTTTTGGAACCTTGGAATCCATTAAAGGTTTTCATCTACGACAAGAGCTCTAAAAAATACACTTATCTCGATCATAACCTTGAGGTGCTGGAAGTAACAACACTTGAACCATCGCTGAGTATTTCTCCTGTACTTTTCTGCCCTGCCAACGAAGCCAACAAGGGCTGGATTCTTGACGAAGCAGACTTCACACTGAAAAGAGTCAATCTCTCAACCAAAGAGATTGAGTTCGAGACTGCCTTACCCGAAGAATGGGTGGTAGATCCCGATTTTGTTTTTATGCGCGAATACCAAAATATGGTGTTCCTTCTAGACAAAACTGCAGGAATCCATATCCTCAATAACCTGGGTAAGCCAATAAGAACAATTGATGTAAAGGGCCTGACCTTCTTTAACTTCATGGGAGAAGAACTCAGCTACCGGAAAGGAACCGATGTTGTACTTTTTGATTTGTACACCGCAGAAACCAGAAAAATTGCTGATATCTCGAAGTTCAAAAACGTAATCAATACGGTAATAACGGATGAGCGTCTCGCTGTTTTGACGCAAGAAAAGATCGAGATTCTAAAGCTTTCTAAGTAAAGATTATCCACCTTACCCTGGTATCGCCAACTCTATTATTCTTCGGAATCGCACAAAAAAGTGTTCATTTTTGAACATATTTGTACGCTTTGGCACACTAAAAGGGTTCAAAATGCTAATTTCGGACGGTGCAGAAGCTGGCATAGTTTTTCTATTATGCTTGCCCTAAACCTAAATCAGAACTGTGAACGAAGGCGGCAAAATTTTAATGATCGATGATGATGAGGATGTGCTTCTGGCGGCCAAAATGCTGCTAAAAAAGTACAACCACCAAGTCATTATCGACAAGAACCCAAACAAGATTCCATTCCTGCTTAACAACGACACGTACGATGTGATTTTGTTGGATATGAATTTCAGCAAAGACACTACCTCAGGGAAAGAGGGCTTCGAGTGGTTAAGGCAGATCAAAGAAAAGGACCCCGATGCGGTTG
>DAORAG010000089.1:0-9245 GCA_035344095.1 Cyclobacteriaceae bacterium
GGCTAATCGTACTTTAAAATATTGACGGGATTGGTTAGGGCAGCCTTTATCGTGTGGACACTCACAGTAACGATGGCGATAACCAAAACGGCAAGCACCGGCAGGCAATAAACCCACCATGCCAACTCCACCCTGAACGCAAAGCCAGCCTGCCAATTCTGAACTGCTTTAATCGCAATGGGGATTGCCACGAGGCCGGAAATAGCTATTAGCTTTCCAAAATCCTTCAGCAACAAAACAATGATCTGAGCAACCGATGATCCCAAAACTTTCCTTATCCCAATCTCACGGATTCGTTTCTGTGTGACGAATGAAGCCAGCCCATAAAGCCCAAGGCAGGCAATAAACGTTGCGAGTAATGAAAAGATGGTAAATATCTTCCTGAACTTGACATCAGCTTCGTATTGGGCTGCAAACGAGTGACTGAGAAAAAAATATTCAAAGGGATTATCAGGATAGACACTTTGCCACTGCGCCTCGAGTGCGCCAATCACATTGTTATTCGTTTCCGACAATTGAATGGTGTAATACTCCTTATTGCCATCATCAATCAGATGCAGCAACATAGGTTCAATGTCGGCTTTCAAAGAGTAATGATGGTAATTTCTAATTACACCAACGATGTTAATTGGCATTCCCCTAAACTCGATACGTGACCCAATCGCTGCCTCTTTACTTTCAAAACCCAGGTGCTGCAAAGCCTCCTCATTGATAATCACTGCGCTCAGTCTGCCATCCGATGCTTCTTCAAAATTGCGGCCCGCCAATAGCTCAAGACCGTAGGTATCCACAAATCGACTATCGACACCAACGATGCTATAAAAGTCATCCTTGCCGACATCTGATCCCTGACGTGTAATTCCTTGAGCGCTGCTCGTCCAGATACCAGGCACACTGTTGGTAATTGACACGTTCGTAATCTCCTGGTTGCCCAATGCCAATGTGACGAATGGGTCATTGGTGGGAGTAGACTCCACATCAGTCACACGTGGACCTTTCACCACCAGCAACTTGTCAATAGACATACCAAGTGATTGCTTCTGCATGTAATCCAGCTGGCTGTAGATGGCATAGGCACCAATCATCAGACTTATCGATGCCACAAATTGGAAAATCACCAGCACGCGCCTGAAGTTTTGTCCACTGAGATTACCTGTCAGCTTCCCACGCAGCGCTGCTATGGGTTGGAAAGAAGATAACACCAAAGCTGGATAGAACGAAGACAATACAGATCCAACAAAAAAGAGGCCGGCCAGTCCCACCCAAAACCATGAACTGGTATAGCCAAGGAAATCAAGGTCAACACCTGCATAGCTCCTTAGAAGCCACATGAACACAAGCGATATAAATATAGAAGCGGATAATGCGATAAAATTGATGGCCATCGCCTCGGTAAGGAACTGGCCAATCAATGATTTCTTTCTTGAACCCAATGCTTTACGAATACCAACTTCCTTTGCACGATCAAGAGAACGTGCCGTAGATAAATTGACATAGTTACCGTAAGCAATAATCAAGGTGAGCAGGGCAACACCCAATAGTAATAAAACCATCTTGATGCTACCATTGGGTTCAATTTCAAACTCAAGACCAGACCGTAAATGAATATCACGAAGGGGTTGAAGATGAAGCACGCTTTGCTTTTCATCCTCATCAAAGTACGTGGCGACAACGGATTGAAGTTTTGACTCAACCGCTGTGGGGCTTGCGTCTTCTCGGAGTCTTATGTAATTCATGTAAAAAGGCCAGTTCCACTCGTTTCTTTTTACAGCCTCAAAATTTTCAATACTGGCAAGTGACACAACCATCTTTGGTTTGAGGTGAGAATTCGGAGGGGGATCGCGATAAACTCCAGTAACCAACAATGTGAGGTCGTTAAATTCCTCTGTCAGCCTGACTATCTTTCCAATAGGGTCTGTGTCACCAAAATATCTTTTTGCTGCAGATGCTGATAGCGCTACCGAGTTCACCTCCTTCAGCACTTCGTCCGTCTTGCCCTTTAGTAGCTCGTAGGAAAAAAAACTGAAAAAATTGGCATCAACGTAGGCCACTGCCTCTTGCTCAAACTTGATGTCTTCATAAGAAACGACAGCATGTCGATCGAGGAAGTATACACGATTGTAGTCAATGATTTCTGGCAGCGCATCCTGTGCTACTTTCGCCACAGGTAAATAGGCAGACGCGGTATGAAAGGGTTCACCCTCTCCTCTTCGCGTTTCCATGGTAATCCTATACGTGCGATCGGCATCAGGATGGAAAGCATCAAAGGCCAACTCATAACTGACATATTGTAGCATCACGAAACAAGCCGCCATCCCGATCGCAAGACCGAGAATATTGACGGTGGAAAATGCAGGGAATTTTGTCAGGTTTCGAAGGGTAAGTGTCAGATAAGATCTAATCATGGTGAATGAGTTTAAGCTTGATGTTGTCTCTCGTTCGAGTTTGACCAGCCTTCGCGTACTGAAAGGTTTAAGTGCTTCGTGATAGGCATCACCGAAGCTTGCACCACTGTTCATCCGCTCCTCCACAGCAGAACAAATATGATCTACCAGATCCTCGTGTAACTCATGGTATATAATGCCCCGATCGCGAAGGTCTTGTTCGATAAATTCTATCTGTGACTCCTTTAGCCTCACAAGGGTTTGAGTTTAGGCGCCAACAGCAATTGCATGGTATTCATAAATCTGTTGAACTCGTCAATCTTTGAAGTCGCTTCGGCCACACCTGCGGTGGTCAATGAGTAATACCTTCGCACCCGCCTCCCTATTTGTACACGCTCCATCTTCACCAATTTTTCCTCGGCCATCTTGTGTAAAATGGGATACAGCGACCCCTCGGGTAGTTGAATCTCTCCATTGGAATGCTCTTTTAGATGCTGGCTGATTTCATAGCCGTACATGCGTGGATGATCTTGTAATAGCTTGAGAATCAACGTCTGGTAAGTTCCTTTTAGTAATTGTGAAGAGTACATCGTCAATGGATTGTATAACAATATATCGTTATACGATGTATTTGCAAAAAGAGTTACCAGCCTGCCCAAAAAATAAATGGCCTTATCAGTAATTGATCTCTACTACTTTTTTGTTCTGCAGCTTGCGCATGGAAGCGGGCACGATATTTAATATCTCTTCTCTTAACGTCTTGATCAGTCTGGTCTTGATATGGTCACGGTGGGTGACCACACTTACTTCCCTGGCTGGGCTAGGTTCCTTAAGGCGCTTGACCAATTTTCGCTGCGACTTGCCAATCTCCATCACCGCCAGCTCCGGCAAAATGGTGATCCCATCACTCTTGTCCACCATTCGTTTTAGGGTTTCAATATTGCCCGTTTCATATTGAAAATGATAGTCACTTATTTTCTGTAGTTCGCACAGATTCAGCATCTGCGAACGGAAGCAGTGCCCCTCTTCCAACAACCACAATTGGTTTGGGTCTATCTCACTGGCCAAAACATATTTTTTGTCTGCCAGTGCATTTTTCTTGGATACATAAACAAATAGTTCTTCGTAGAACAACACATCTTCTTTAATTGACGGGTCTTTCAAAGGCGTCACTACGATGCCACAGTCCAGGCGATTACTCTTCAACTCCTCAATTACTTCTTCCGTGATGGTTTCCTTAACCACAAGGCTCAACTGAGGATACTTCTGGCGTATGCTCTTATACAAATGTGGCAGCAGGTAAGGCGCCAATGTTGGAATGACACCAATGCGAAGTTCACCAGCCAGTGTATTTTTTTGGTCGGCTATGATCTGCCTGATGTTGTCTGCTTCACGCAAAGTGACACGAGCCTGTGCTATAATGCTCGCGCCAATTTCTGTGGGGATCACCGGCTGCTTGGTACGGTCGAATATCTTGACACCGAGTTCCTCTTCGAGCTTTTGTATTTGCATGCTGAGTGTTGGTTGTGTTACGAAGCATTTCTCGGAGGCCAGCACAAAATGCCGGTAGGTGTCCAAGGCCACAATGTACTCCAATTGCGTTAAGGTCATAGATAATAACTATATGTTCATAAATATAATCAATTTGATTTATTGGTTCAACACTTGTAATCTTGCCATAAGCATGATGCGTATCATGGCAATCACTGCTAATTATGCTTAACTACTAATCACAATTGTATCAACTTAAATAACGACTAAATACCAAGTACCATGGCAGATCAAAAACATACAGGAGCCAGCTCCAATGGTGCCGGCAAATGCCCCTTCCATCAAACTGGAGGTGGCGGCACTCAAAATCAGGAATGGTGGCCTAATCAACTGAAGCTTAACATCCTAAGACAAAACTCCTCACTCTCTGATCCGATGGGAGAGAAATTCAATTACGCAGAAGAATTCAAGAGCCTTGATCTGAAAGCGCTAAAAAACGACCTCGAGAAAGTGATGACGGATTCACAGGACTGGTGGCCTGCCGACTTCGGTCACTATGGGCCGCTGTTTATCCGAATGGCCTGGCACTCAGCTGGAACTTACCGCATCGGTGACGGCCGCGGTGGTGCAGGTGCTGGTCAGCAGCGTTTTGCGCCACTCAACAGCTGGCCAGACAACGTCAACCTTGACAAAGCACGCAGACTGCTTTGGCCAATCAAACAAAAATATGGTCGCAAAATCTCATGGGCTGACCTTATGGTGCTTGCCGGAAACGTAGCCTTGGAATCAATGGGCTTCAAGACCTTCGGTTTTGCAGGTGGACGTGAGGACGTTTGGGAACCAGAACAAGATGTCTACTGGGGTTCTGAAAAAGAATGGCTTGGCGACAAACGCTATTCTGGTGAGCGTGATCTCGAAAACCCGCTGGCAGCCGTGCAGATGGGTTTGATCTATGTAAACCCTGAGGGTCCTAACGGAAATCCTGATCCTATTGCCGCTGCTCACGATATTCGTGAGACGTTCAAACGCATGGCGATGAACGATGAAGAGACTGTTGCGCTAATTGCTGGTGGCCACTCATTCGGTAAAACCCACGGAGCAGCTCCAGCCACGCATGTTGGCGCTGAACCCGAAGCAGCTACGATTGAGGAACAAGGATTGGGTTGGAGAAGTAGCTTCGGATCAGGTAAAGCAGGTGACGCGATCACCAGCGGACTGGAAGTAACATGGACCACCACACCTACCAAGTGGAGCAATAACTTCTTCGAAAACCTTTTTGGTTATGAGTGGGAACTAACTAAAAGTCCTGCCGGAGCGCATCAGTGGAAACCGAAAGGTGGAGCAGGAGCGGGAACTGTGCCCGATGCGTTTGACAATTCAAAGAAACAGGAGCCAAGAATGCTGACGACCGACTTATCCCTGCGGTTTGATCCTGCCTATGAAAAAATATCAAGGAGATTTTATGAAAACCCTGATGAGTTTGCAGACGCATTTGCACGTGCATGGTTTAAACTTACTCACCGTGACATGGGCCCTCGTGCCCGATACCTGGGACCTGAGGTACCAAAAGAAGATTTGATCTGGCAAGATCCAATTCCTGCCGTCACTCACAAGGTGATTGACGATAAAGACATTGCAGCCTTAAAAGCAAAAATTCTTACCACTGGGCTGACTGTGTCTGAACTGGTATCAACAGCTTGGGCATCAGCTTCCACTTTCCGTGGTTCTGATAAGCGTGGAGGTGCCAACGGTGCTCGTATTCGCCTAGCTCCTCAGAAAGATTGGAAAGTAAATAACCCTACACAACTTGCAAAGGTTTTAAAGGCACTGGAGGGCATTCAAAAAGAATTCAATACTGGTGACAAGCAGGTGTCAATGGCCGACCTGATCGTATTGGGTGGATGTGCCGCAGTTGAGAAAGCTGCGAAGGACGGTGGTTACAATGTAACTGTTCCATTCACACCAGGACGTGGTGATGCGACTCAGGAGCAAACTGATGTGGAATCATTCGAGCCGCTGGAGCCAATCGCTGATGGTTTCCGCAACTACCTAAAAACAAAATACACAGTATCTGCAGAAGAACTGCTGGTGGACAAAGCACAGTTGCTGACACTAACTCCACCCGAAATGACGGTGTTGGTAGGTGGTATGCGCGTACTTGACACCAACTTCGATAAATCAAAGCATGGTGTATTTACATCAAAACCCGGAACACTGACCAATGATTTCTTTGTGAACTTGTTGGACATGGCCACAACATGGAAGGCAACTCAAGGGGACGATCAGTTTGAAGGAACCGATCGTAAAACCGGAAGCAAGAAATGGACCGCAACTCGCGTGGACCTTGTCTTCGGTTCAAACTCCGAGCTCAGAGCACTTGCAGAAGTTTATGGAAGTGGCGATGCCAAGGAGAAGTTTGTGAAAGACTTCGTAGCGGCTTGGGACAAAGTGATGAACCTCGACCGTTTCGATGTGAAGTAATAACAAGTTGGTTGTAAATGAAAATAGCCTTCTGAGAAATTGGAAGGCTATTTTTTGTGATGTTGTGAAGCTCTCTCCTACAAGCTCTTTATTGACCTTCATACCAACGGTATTGCCCAAGGGTTATGACTTTTCCACTGGCTGATTATTTTTATCCATAGTTCCTCTAGCCAAAGATTCATACCCTTCGCCCATTATTTCATCCGCTTGCGGCCATAAAACTGTTCCCTCGCCCCAATTGGCCTCATCCTGATTGCTCTGGTGCGCGTTCGAAGAATCATCTTTGATTCAATTTTATGAAAAAGCCAATTCAAATCAACCTGTTTCTCTACACCCTTTTCCTCACGATCGCCCTGCTGGGCATGCTTGCTGGCAATGCACTAATGGATCACTACCCATCGCTTCGCGTCTGGAGTGCCACAACATGTCTGCTTATGCTTATCGGCTTGCCGTTTGTGTGGTGGCAATCAAAAGCAGGACTTCCGGATTTCATCGATGCAAATGTTTCCAATAAAAACCGCTTTTTATTTCCGGCATCGATCGGTCTTATGTTCGGGTTGGCCGATGTTTTGGTCTTTCAGGTCCTGCTACATCCTGAGCCTTACACTACACTACCGCCTTTCCTCCAACCCTTCCCCTACTCACTACTGCTGTATTTTTCCGGGGCGTTTGAAGTGGAGGTATTCTACCGGCTCATTCCACTCACAATCACTCTCCTGGCTGGCATTTCGTTTAAAAAGGGGAAATTCTACATTCATTTCTTCTGGGTTGGTGCCATCCTTACTTCGCTACGAGAACCCATTGAGCAGCTCCCGGATGAAGGTTTTGCGTTGATCCTATACTCCCTCACTACAGGGTTTGCCATGAACTTAATTCAGGCTTGGTATTTCAGGAAAGCAGGATTTCTCGCCTCGTTGTCCGTTAGGCTAGGTCACTACCTGATCTGGCACATCCTTTTGGGAATCTATATACAATGGATCGATCTGGGTGGCATCTAACTCAAACCCGGGCAGCACTTCCTATCCACTGTTTGAACTCAGCGGCTTTCTTTTTACTTACGGTCACTTCATCGGTAAAACTGGGAACCACATTCAGAATTAGTTTGCCTGAAGCATCAGACCGAAACTTTCCGATAGCCCGTATGCTGGCAATCATTTGGCGGTTGATGCGAAAAAATGCAGAAGCATCAAGTGTGGCCTCAAGATTTTCCAATGACGATGAGGACGTAAAGTCCTTGCCATCAAAGGTCCGCACAAATGATACTTCGTTTCTTATGTACAGGTAGGCGATGTCTTTCGTTGCCACGGGCACAGATGAATTCCCAAAGTTTAATATCAGTAATTCGGCAACGCCCGAAGGTTTGTTAAGTGGTCCCGCAATATCAGTGTTCCCAACGAGAGATTCTAACTCGCGCACCCTTCCACTTAAGTCATTAATGGTTTTGGTGTAGTACTGGTTAAAGTACATACCCGTGTAGATCATGTGTACGATAAGAGTAAAGACGATAGTGAGTGGAAAATCATAGACGAGAAGATAACCCGTGTCAAAGTTTCCAGGCCGCTTAATGATGATCTCATTCCATAAATAAATCATAAAGGCAACAATAGGCACAGTGATCACCATAGCCGCTGACACTTGTATTACAAATCGTTGAAGTTTCTGTGTGGCCCAGGAGTAACGCTGATCAAGATGTAATATTAGCTTTCGATTAGCCTCCCAGCTTGTGGCCACCAACAGGGTGTCCCACAGCAGGTCACCATAGTATAGCGGTTGCTTCATCAGGCTCCCAACGGACTCATACTCTCCGAAATGTCGAATCACAAATCCCAACAGAGGGTATCCGACTATCCGCAGCCACCTATCGTTGTACTTGATTGTCACTTATCCACCATCTGTTGCAATTGCTGTGAATACCTATCGCCCTGAATTTGAATCGTACCAAGGGCTGCATTAATCTCGGTGAGATCATGCACGGTCAACTGAAGCTCAGCACCTTCAACATTCTCCAACAACCGATGCGCTTTAGTGGTACCCGGTATAGGGACGATCCAGGGCTTCTGAGCGAGTATCCACGCCAACGCGACTTGTGCCGGAGTGGCATTTTTCTTTTTGGCAAAGTCGCTGATCCAATTCACAACCACCTGGTTTGCTTTTCTATTCTCCTCGCTAAAACGCGGAATGTTGTTACGAAAGTCAGTCTGGCTTAGTTTAGTGTCTTCGCTGATCGACCCCGCCAGAAAACCTCTGCCCAGCGGACTGAACGGTACAAGTCCAATACCCAACTCTTCAAGCACGGGAAATGTTTCGCCTTCAAGCTCTCTCCACCACAATGAATACTCGCTCTGTAATGCGGCAACAGGTTGAATCGCATGCGCCTTGCGTATAGTTTTAACACTGGCTTCAGACAAACCAAAATGTTTTACCTTACCTTCTTTGATAAGTTGTCTGACGGTTTCAGCCACCTCTTCTATCGGCACCTTCGGATCGACCCTATGTTGATAGAGTAAATCGATCCGATCCGTTCGAAGTCGCTTCAATGACGCCTCTACCACTGCCTTGATGTTTTCCGAACGGCTATCCAGACCCTGAGTCGGATCACCACCTTTGAAACCAAACTTCGTAGCAATGACAACCTTGTCTCGTATGGGTTGCAAGGCTTTCCCCACAAGCGATTCATTTACACCTATTGCATACGACTCTGCCGTGTCGAATAAGGTCACCCCCATTTCATAAGCTTTATGAATAAGTGCAATGGCATCCTTTTCAGGTGTCGGCTGCCCGTAGCCATAACTCAACCCCATGCATCCCAGTCCGATAGCGGATACCTCAAGACCGGTATTCCCGAGTTTCCTTGTCTTCATTTCTGATATCTTTTTTGAAATTCCACAC
>DAORAG010000090.1:0-9103 GCA_035344095.1 Cyclobacteriaceae bacterium
CAAGACTGATTTTGAGGATAGTGAGAGCAGACTTTGAAAGAGACAAAAAGCGATCGAGATAAGACAATCTTGACCCGCTCAATATTCCGTCACATGCTGGTGTAAACACACCTGTATCGTCCGACACAGCAATGCCTACATTGCTTTGTTTTAGTGCACCCGAATCATTAAGACCATCACCGAGCATCATCACGTGAGCACCTTCTTTTTGAAGATGTTCGATATAATCCAATTTGTCTTGCGGACTTTGTTGAAAACCCATTTTGGTTCCTGAAGGAAATACTTCCCTCATTCGACTTTCTTCAGCGCTAGTATCACCGGACAGCAATGCTTTGATTTTCTTTCCCAGTCGAGAAGCTAATTCTGAAACACCAGGCCTGATGGTTGTACCTACTTCGAAATATCCCCTGACCACACCATCAATTGATATATAAACACAACTTGACACTTCACTCTCTGCTGAACCTACGAATGCAGCCGACCCGATTCGGATAATTGTACCATCAACCGTTCCCTCTATCCCTTGCCCTGGTTGTTCTGTGAATTGAGTGGGAGTAGTGTCCAGGCCACCTTTTAGATTTTGCGTAAGCAAAACGCTGAGAGGATGAGTAGAGCAGGACGCCACTGAGCGCACCATCTGCAGCTCTCCTTTAGTAATTGTTCCTCTCCATGAAATACTTTTTGAACCGTGTGTGATCGTGCCTGTCTTGTCAAAAATGATTGCATCAATTGCCGCCATATTTTCAACTACATCTGCACTCTTCAAATACAAACCATGCCTGCCAAAAACCCTTAACATACTTCCGTAGGTGAATGGCGCGGCCAAAGCCAATGCACAAGGACAGGCAACCATCAATACAGAGGTGACGATCAACCACACTTGCTCACTATCGAACCACCACCAGAAAACTCCTGTAACAAGGGCAAGCACAAGTACAGACCAGGTGAACACACGAGCGACCTTATCCATCAAGGTCTTATAGTTCCTGCTTTCCGGCTTCGTGAACACTTCATTGTTCCATAAGTTGGTGAGATGACTCTGTGAGGTTTCTTTAGCAATAGTCATCAACGCAGGCTGACCGACAATTCGGCCACCAGCATAAATCAGTTCACCTGCCTTTACATCGACTGGCTTTGCCTCTCCCGTAACAAAGCTATAGTCCACCTGAACAATATCTGTCAATAACAAACTATCTGCCGGAACGATCTCTCTGTTTCTAATCCGAACCTGGTCTCCTTTTTTGAGCTCGTGTACTAAGGTTGCTTTCCAGCCATCAGCATTTTTTCGATACACTGCCAAAGGGAAATATGATTTATAGTCACGATCGAAAGCAAGATTTTCGTATGTTTTATCTTGAAACCATCTTCCTATCAAAAGAAAAAACACGAGCCCGGCCAGTGAATCCAGGTAGCCTGAGCCCACCCCAAGAAGAATATCCGATGCACTGCGGGCAAACAAAACCAAAATACCCAGCGCTATGGGTATATCAATATTTACTTGTCTCAGTTTGAAACCCTTAAATGCTGAAGCAAAATAATCTGCGCCACTGAACAACAGTACCGGAAGTGCGAGTCCAAGATTCAGGTAAGAGAATATTTTTTGAAGGCTAATATCAAGGTGATCGATACCCAGGTATTCGGGAAAACTCAACAGCATTATGTTTCCAAAACAGAAACCAGCCACTGCCAGTTGAATCAGCAATTTTCTGTTTCCGGTTGATTTCTTCTTTTCACTTGATTCACCTTCGAGGCTGATGAGAGGACGATAACCCGTAGATGCAAGCAACGCGGCAACTGTTCCCAGGCTGATCTTTGAGATGTCAAAATCAATAAGCGCGGTTTTCTTGGCGAAATTAACTTCCGACTTAATCACTCCTCCATTTATCCTATTGAGGTTTTCTAAAAGCCAAATACAAGATATGCAATGGATGGAGGGAACATAAAACTGAACTCGCGCATGATCGCCTATTTGAAAAAGCAGTAGTTTGCTTCGTATTTTGTCATCATCGAGATAAGCATAGGCGTCTTCATACTCACCCTCCAGACGCACGCCAGGTGCCGACTCGAAATTGTAATACTCACACAGGTCGTTTTCTGCAAGTATTTCATACACCGTTTTGCAACCATAGCAACAAAATGATTTTTCATCTATAGTGAAAGCCTCTGTTTCACATAACTGACCACAATGGTAGCATGCATTTTCTGCCTGTCGCTGAGGGGGTTCTTTCAGCAAGTTTGAAGACTGGCTCATCCAGAAAACAATATAGTTGCGCTTAGTTTGTTTTAAACGTCCAGATCGGGCATTCAATGTGATTCACCACATCCTCCGCTATACTTCCGCTCATCAGGTGGCTCAATCCCTTTCTTCCGTGGGTCGCCATCGCTATTAGGTCGCCCTTGACGGCCTTGGTGAAGTGTGCTACACCCAGCTCTTCGCTTAGATCATTATAGATGTTGAGTGTGAAGTTTTTAATCATAAACCGCTTCGCAAAGTCGCCCATCATTTTTCTGGTAACCTCATCTGTACGGAAATTGGCAGGCGTATTGACATACAGGATGTGCAATGTTGCCTTGAAATTTTCCTGCAACGCCTTCACTTTCATAGTAAGTTCTTCTTCATCAGCATGTAGTGTAGATGGGAAGACGATGTTCTTTATGGAAGACGCTTTGGTCGCCTTTTTTATTGAAATTACCGGCACAGGTGACCACCTGACAATCTTCTCTGTATTAGAGCCAACAAAAAATTCTTTCAAACCTGTCGCTCCTTTCGTGCCCATCACTACCAAACTTATTTTGTTGTCTTCAACAAATCGGGCAATCGTTGGCGTAGTCGCACCGTAAATCACGTGAGTTGTCACTTTGGGTCCCTCCTTTGCCCATTTTGCCTTCATCTTGGCAAAGTCACGCTCTGCCCGATCCTTCATCTCTTTCAAATAGGTTTCTTCAAAAGACAAAGCAGGCACCATGACGCTATCGTGCACTACGGGGATTTCCACCACGTTAAGTAGTACCACCTCCCCTTTATTCTGGGTAGCAATCTCAACTGCAAACTTGAACGCTTGAATCGCGGAGTCTGAGAAGTCGCAGGGAACAAGTATCTTTTTCATTGTAATAATTGTTTTAAGTGGTCACACGGAATTCGCATATAACAACCCACCCCAGCATTCTACGGTCGAAATTAACATGCCGATGGTATGGGTTTTTATCTATGCTCATTTCATTGCTTTTCGGTTTGCTGTTTCAGTTTTCAACTCAAAAGTATTTGATTGAAAAGAAACCCCTCATGATACCCATCAAGACCGGGTATGATAACGGTCACCTTCAATCATTTCCCTGGTTTTCGGGCCCTATAGCAGAATTCCAATACCAAATAGTAGAACAAAGGCAAGGGTAGAGATAGCCAATTGCTTCAAATACGGGTCAAGATCGGCAGCCCTCTTTCTATTGACAGAGGCGGCATTGACCAAAAACAACGGAATCGTGATGATGAACAGCCACTGAAAATAGCTGTTGAAGTTGATGAATGTATACGCTATAGCTGAGGCCAGTCCTGAGAGAATGAGTATCCAATGATAAATTACCGCACGTTCTCTACCGATGCGAACCGGCACTGAGAACTTACCGGCCTGGCGATCTGATTCGATATCTCGTATGTTATTGATGTTCAGAACGCCCATAGAGAAAAAGCCACAGCTCATAGCCGGCAGGATGTGGTCCCACCTGATAGACTTGGTGAACAAGTACAGAGATCCCAATACGCCCACGATTCCAAAAAAAACAAGCACTGAAAAATCTCCTAACCCAGCATAACCATAGGGTTTCCTGCCTACTGTATAGGCAATAGCAGCAAGGATGCTAACTACGCCAAGTCCAAAAAAGTAAAGCATCGTCTCAAAATTCCCTTCGAGAGAAATCCATAATAATGCAATACCACTGGCCAGACACAGCATCACAAACAAAATCAATGCACGTCTCATAGCATTTCTTGAGATGGCACCTGACTGCACCGCGCGCGCGGGCCCTATCCTTCCCTGATGATCGGCACCGTTAACAGCATCTCCGTAATCATTGGCGAGATTGGACAAGATTTGAAGAAGAACTGTTGTAAGTGAACAAAGTAAAAAAATATCCCACCGGAAAGCTCCCGCAGAAGCAGCCAAAAATCCTCCCATTGCTATGCAAGACAACGCCAACGGCAATGTTCTGGGTCTGAATGCTTCTATCCAGGCTTTCGTTTGCATACTATCAAATGTAGGGTAAGATTTTTTATGCTCTAATTTTTTAGAAGAGAAAGAATCTCGGGATCAAGGGGACTTACTTTAGCTGGGAAAAAACCAACAACTTCACCATCTGGCGAAATCACGTATTTACAAAAATTCCACGAAGGGGACTTTCCAGTCTTTGCCTCCAACCAACGATAGAGTGGGTGCTTGTCTTTTCCCTTGACAGAAATTTTTTCGAACATCTGAAATTTGACACCGTAATTCTTCTCACAGAAAGCAGCTATTTCATCGTTGCTACCAGGTTCCTGCCACAAGAAATTGTTGGCCGGGAAGCCCAGCACCTCAACCTGATTGCCATATTGCTCGTGCAGTTTTTCAAGGTCGGCATATTGATAAGTATAGCCACATTTGGAAGCAGTATTGACAACAAGGATATTTTTTCCCTTGTACTTCTGAAAATCAACTTCCTCCCCGCTTAGCGCAGGCATTTTAAACTCATAGAATGATTTATCTCCGTCCTGCGGAGTAACATCAGAACCAAACAGTGAAGAAATCATATAAACTCCGATTAAAATTAAGACGCTCATACCAATCAGTATATATCTTAACATCAAACTCAGATTTAAGTTTCACCTTACATCCGCTCCGGCACTTGTATTCCAAGTGTCATCATGGATTTCTTAATCACTTCGCCTACTTTACCTGACAAGGCGATACGCAAAGTTATTTTACTCTCGTCCGGCTCAGCAAAGATCGGAATCGCCTGATAGAACTGATTGTATTCCTTTGCCAAATCATAAGCATAGTTGGCAATAATAGCGGGTGAGTATTCTGTAGCTGCCTCTTTTAGCCTGGCTGGAAACTGCGTGAGCATGTGAATCAGTCTTTGCTCATGTGGTAAAAGGTCAGTGGCGACTATTGCAGCAGCCTTATTTACCACAGCCGCCTTTCTCATAATGGATCGGATTCGAGCATAGGTATACTGAATGAACGGTCCGGTATGCCCTTGGAGTTGGATCGATTCGTTGGGATTGAACATCATTCTTTTTTTCGGATCCACCTTCAATAAGAAAAATTTGAGAGCGCCCAGTCCTATCATCTCAAACAAAGCGTTCGCCTCCGCCTGATCCATCTCATCTATTTTGCCAAGTTCTCTGGTCTGCTTTTCTGCCTCTCCTATCATCTCAGCCATCAGGTCATCTGCATCCACTACCGTTCCTTCTCTTGACTTCATTTTGCCGGATGGAAGGTCGACCATTCCGTACGACAAATGATAACATTCTTTCGCCCAATCATAGCCAAGCTTAGCAAGAATGAGGAATAGCACCTTGAAATGATATTCCTGTTCATTGCCTACTGT
This sequence comes from Cyclobacteriaceae bacterium, assembly GCA_035344095.1. Taxonomy (GTDB): domain Bacteria; phylum Bacteroidota; class Bacteroidia; order Cytophagales; family Cyclobacteriaceae; genus ELB16-189. The sequence goes on from DAORAG010000090.1 coordinate 5,584, forward strand.
GTATACTTGTCGCGAAATTTTTGGAAAATCCCTAAAACGCAATATCGCAGTGCCAATATCTTGCGTCATGTACACTGACGTTCCATCAGACCGAAGCAACACTTTTTGATCCAAACCATCGGCTGTAAGATCCACCCAAACAGAACCATCTTCCTTTTTAAAGAAAACCCCCTGCTCCAGGCCCTTCAATACTTCCTCTTTGCCAAGCAAATAGGTTTCTGACTCATAATAAAGCTTATCGAAAGTCACACCCATTTGATGATAGGTTTTATCAAAGCCTTGATAAACCCATCCGTTCATCAACTTCCAAAGGTCAACAGTTTCAGTGTCGCGTTGCTCCCACTTGCGCAGCATATCCACCGCGACTTTCATGATCGGAGCATCTTTTTCCGCCTGTTCTTTTGCAATTCCAGCTGCAATCAGATCGCTTACTTCCTTCTTATAAGCCTTATCAAACTCTACGTAGTACTTGCCAACCAATTTATCACCCTTCAGCCCACTGCTATCGGGCGTTTCACCGTTACCAAACAGTTTCCATGCTGCCATCGACTTGCAGATGTGGATTCCTCGGTCATTAATGATTTGAACCTTATACACCTTGTATCCAATCGCTTCATACAGCGAGGCCACACTCCAGCCAAGAAAATTATTTCGTAAATGACCAAGATGCAAAGGCTTATTGGTATTGGGAGATGAATACTCCACCATGATCTCATCACCGGTCGAAGGAGTAATGCCATAGTTTTCTTCCTTTAGAATTGAATTGAAAACCTCAATCCAAACTCTGTCATTCAACACCAGGTTGAGAAATCCTTTCACCACATTAAAACGCGCGACCTTATCAGAATTATTGGTGAGCCATTCACCGATAGCTTGTGCTGTTTCTTCGGGTTTCTTTTTGGATATTCTAGTAAGAGGAAAACATACGAGCGTATGAGAACCTTCAAACTCAGCGTTCGTGGGTTGAATTTGTAGCTGCTCTGGCAATGCACCAAAGAGCTCTTTACAAGCGTTTCCTAATTCTTCACGAAGCAGACTATCCAATTTCATCACACAGCTCCCACGGGGCTTAAATCACATATCCAATATATAAGCAAAGATCAATGGAGCAACGATTGTCGCGTCACTCTCTACGATGAATTTGGGTGTCTCAATACTCAACTTACCCCAGGTTATTTTTTCATTAGGTACAGCACCAGAGTAAGATCCATAGCTGGTAGTGGAGTCACTGATCTGACAGAAATAACTCCAGAACGGAACGCCATCGCGCTCCAGGTCCTGGTGCAGCATTGGAACGACACAAATAGGAAAATCACCAGCTATACCTCCACCAATCTGAAAAAATCCAATCCCGTCTTTGCCGGAGTTCTGTGTATACCAGTCCGCAAGCCAAACCATATATTCAATCCCACTCTTCATGGTGGAAGCCTTCAACTCACCGGTTACACAGTAAGACGCGAAGATGTTACCCATTGTGGAATCCTCCCATCCAGGCACCACCATTGGCATATTTTTTTCAGCTGCTGCTATCATCCATGAATTTTTAGGATCAATCTCGTAGTATTGTTTCAGCTCCCCGCTATTGAGCAACCTGAACATAAATTCGTGTGGAAACAATCGTTCACCTTTGTCCTCAGCATCTTTCCATACCTTAAATAGATGTGCCTGCAACCTCCTGAAAGCTTCTTCCTCAGGGATGCAGGTATCGGTAACTCTATTCAAATGATTTTGCAAAAGATCCCACTCCTGTTCTGGAGTTAGATCACGGTAATTTGGTATTCTTCTGTAGTGTGAATGGGCTACCAGATTCATAATATCCTCCTCAAGATTGGCACCGGTGCAGGAAATAATATGCACTTTGTTCTGGCGGATCATTTCGGCAAAGCTGATACCAAGCTCACCTGTACTCATAGCACCCGCCAAGGTCACCATCATTTTTTTTCCGCTTTCGACATGCGTTTTGTAGGCCTTCGCAGCATCAACCAGAGCAGCAGCGTTGAAGTGCAAATAATTTTTTTCGATAAAATCTGAGATGGGTCGGTTTTTGCTCATCGTCAAGGAGTTATTTGGTAAATACGGGGGCGAAATTAACGAAATCAGCTTGTTTAGTGACCGAATTATGATCAAAAAAGAAATAAAACAACGGATGCGCTGTTACCATCCAGCGACTTTGTAGTCATTAACCAAATGCATTACTTAGAGCCAAACATGAAACCCGTGCCGAAGCTATTGTTCGTGATCTTTTGGACTGCCAGCCTGATCACCCTCTATGCACAAGAGACGGAAGACTTTGCCCTGGTTCGGGAAGAAGACAGCATTTACATATACGAACGCTGGATCAAGTTCCCCGGCACTAACCCTCCACAGGATGCACGGGAAGTGAAAGGTGTCTTTGTTGTTAACTCCTCCTTTATGGAGGTAGCTAGAATGCTTCGCGAGCCGAAATGGGTAATGAAAAGTCAAAAACACGTAAGTGAATTCAAAGTCTATCCATTACCGGTAGATACAGCGTGGCTTGAGTATTCCTATCATGACATTCCCTGGCCGGTGTCTGACCAGGATCATTTCCTTGTATATAGGATCCAGCGGCACGATGAAAACTCCATGTTTATCACCTTTGAGAGTACTCCGAATACAAAACTCGCCCCCATCAGGTCGGGGGTAGATAGGATGAACCTCCTCGGGAGTTGGACTTTGGAAAAACTAACAGATCAAAAAATTAAAGCGTCCTACCGAATTATCTCTGAACCCAGTAAGATCCCCAGAATATTCACAGATCCTATAATCAGGCGCAACATGGTGACCACAATACGGTCGATGATTGAAATTCTGGAAAAAGAAGATATCTAAGTTACTCGGCTACAACAGGTCTTGCAGCAATAGTACGAGCCGTTGTTTCCATTATCTCAAATGCGCTTTCCGCCATCCTGTTTTCCGTATCTAACGTGGGGTTTACCTCCACGATCTCCCATGCACAAAGTTTCGGACTCTTTGCCAGTTCCTGGTTCAGCATTTTGGCCTCATCTACCGTCAAACCATTAGGCACCGGAGTGCCAGTTCCAGTAGAAAACCGTGAGTCGATGCTATCAACATCAAATGAAACGTAAATCAACTCACAATGCTCCAATATCTTTAGCGCTTCCTCAGCAGCCTTCGCTGCTCCCATCTTCTTAACTTCTTCGGTGGTAATAAATCCCATCCCGTATTTGTTAATCAAATAATTTTCGGGCTTTTCGAGGTCTCTCACCGCGATGTATACAAAGTCATCGGGATTGGTTTTGGCACCAGGTATACCAACATTTTTTATCTGCTCCCAATATTCGATGGTCTCACTTTTTGGATCGTTGATCTTGCATTCCAGATTATCGATGTCGCAGGCCATTGCCACGGGCATACCATGCATATTACCAGAAGGAGTAGTATAGGGTGTATGAATGTCCGCATGGGCGTCAATCCAGATTACACCAAGCCGCTTTTTAGGGTTCGCCTTTTTAATCCCGGCAATTGTGCCATACGCGGT
>DAORAG010000091.1:0-9099 GCA_035344095.1 Cyclobacteriaceae bacterium
GGCTGAGATTATACCCATAGAACCTGATGCCGATAATGCGGCCGAAGGGAGGCAAGGTTAAACGTACGTGTTGCATTCCCCTGTGCTACACAGGTTTAAACCAAAAAATAAGATGTTAAGATTAGTACTCACGGCAATTGGCTGTGTAAGCTTTGTGTTCAGCAAGGCCCAGTTTTCTATTTCTGGAACGGTAAAAGATGTAAACTCTGATCCATTGGTTGGTGCCACCGTGCAGGCTGACCCGGGCGGCTATTATGCCGTAAGCAATGACCGAGGAGGATATGTAATTAGTAATGTCTCTGTTGGAGAATATGCTCTCACGGTTCGCTTTCTAGGATTTGAGGAAGAACAAAGAAATGTGACGATAAGTAATGACCTCAAATTGGACTTTATTCTGCGTGAAGACGTAAGAATCACTGAGGAGGTTATTGTTCTTGCTACACGCGCATCTGAGAAGAGTCCAACCACCTACTCGAATCTGAATAAGACCGAGATTCGAAAACAAAATTTCGGGCAAGACCTACCCTACATGTTGAATTGGACCCCATCGTTGGTTACAACTTCTGACGCGGGTGCTGGAGTTGGCTATACCGGCCTTCGAATTCGCGGAAGTGATGCTACCAGGATCAACGTCACGATCAATGGCATTCCATACAACGACAGCGAGTCGCAGGGTGTCTTTTGGGTCGATATTCCGGACATTGCCACCTCCACGCAAAGCATCCAAGTGCAACGTGGCGTTGGCACATCAACTAATGGCGCTGGTGCATTTGGTGCTACCATCAACTTGCAGACAACAAATAGAAATGATGAGCCTTATGCTGAAGTGATAACTTCGGCAGGATCATTCAACACCAGAAGATTTACGACAGGATTCGGAAGCGGGTTGGTCAATGATCGATTTATCTTCGATGGCCGTGTTTCATTCATTCATTCTGATGGATATATTGATCGCGCAACTTCTGACTTGAAGTCATATTATTTCTCTGGTGGCTACTATGGTGAGAAAACCATTGTGAAGGCCATTGCCTTTGGCGGAAAAGAAACAACCTATCAAAGCTGGTGGGGCGTGCCAGAGTCAAGACTAAATAACGATGTGGCTGCGATGCAAATTACGGCTGCAACGGAGGGTTGGGATGCTGAACAGACTGCCAATCTGCTCAATTCGGGTCGCACGTTTAATATTTATGACTACAAAGATCAGGTAGATGATTATTCACAAAGCCACTTTCAACTTCATCTATCCAATCGATTTAACGAGAGCGTCACCGGAAATATTTCATTGCACTATACACCGGGTAGGGGTTATTACGAGGAGTACAAAAGAGATCAGACGTTTTCAGATTATGGTTTACCCGATTTCACGATTGGAGCAGAAACGATTTCTACTACGGATTTGATCAGGAGGCGGTGGCTGGACAATGATTTTTATGGTGTTACATTTTCCACAAACTACGAACTGGGGAAACTGGAAGGTGTGGTAGGAGGGGCCTGGAACAGATACGAAGGGGATCATTTTGGTGAGATCATTTGGGCTGAGGTTGCTGCTAATACCCCGAAGGATTATCGGTACTACTTTAACAAAGGCGACAAGAAGGACTTCAATATCTACTGGAAAAATGGCTATGAAATAGCAAATCGACTCAATGGATTCATTGACTTGCAGTATAGAAGGGTAGACTATGCTGCAGCAGGCATTGAGAATGGTCTCAATCCATTCAATGTTCTAACAAAACATGATTTCTTCAATCCCAAGGTTGGACTTGTTTATGATCTTAGAAACAACAGACAGTTTTATGCATCATATAGCATTGGAAGAAGAGAGCCAGTAAGAGATGATTTTATCAATGCGAATCCAGGTCAGTCACCCAAGTCAGAAAAGCTGAAAAATATTGAGGCGGGTATCCGGATTAAGAAGTCCAACTATTTCTTTAATGCCAATTACTATCTAATGGACTACGACAACCAGCTGGTGCTCACAGGTGCTCTTAATGATGTAGGTGCTGCTATCAGAACCAACGTGGATAAAAGCTATCGCATGGGAATTGAGTTGGAGGGCGCAGTTCGGCTGAATCGAAAATTTACCTGGGGAGCAAATGCTACGTTAAGCGAAAGCAAAATCAAAAATTTCACTGAGGTTCTCTACGACTACGGTGTGAACTTCGATGAGTTCAATGAAGTGCAAAACAGCTTCACGGATGTTGACATTGCCTTCTCTCCCGAATTAATTGTGGGGTCCACTTTTACATTCAATCCAATTAAAGGCCTGGAAGCAAGTTTACTTTCGAAATATGTTGGCGATCAGTTTTTGGATAACACCTCAGACGAAAACAGGAAGATCGATGCTTATTTTATCAACGACCTCCGATTTGGATATGAGACCTCGGTTGGTGTATTCAAAGAATTGAAGTTCAGCTTTTTGATAAACAACGTTTTTGACGTTGCCTACGAATCCAATGGATACACATATGGATTTATTGGAGGCGGGGAAATTAACCGTCAGAATTACTACTATCCACAGGCTGGTCGCAATTTTATGGTCATGGCATCCTTCCGCATTCAATAGCCTGATTGTCCAGCAGCGCTTTTGTTTACCTTTACGTCATGGCGTCATTTGCGATGCAGATTTACGGGCTTGCAAAAGCGCTGTTTCGACTCACCCGATTCTGGAATCTGGTCATCATCGGGTTTGCGCAATTCTTTGCTGCTTATTTTCTCATTGAAGCCAATACCGTTTTAGATTGGCAGTTGTATTTGCTGGCGACTTCAACCATGATGATTGCGGCTGGAGGCTATATCATCAATGATTACTACGATGTTAAAATAGATCTCATCAACAAACCAGAGAGAGTTGTGATCGGGAAAGGCATTACCCGCAGATATGCCATTTTTTTTCACACAGCACTTTCAATTACGGGTTCGTTTGCCGGATTGTTAATAAGTTGGCAAATAGCGCTAATCAATTTTCTGTCGGCATTCTTGTTGTGGCTTTATTCCAACAATCTGAAGAGGCAACCTTTTGTTGGAAATTTGAGCATTGGAATTTTAACAGGAATTTCAATTTGGGTCGTCAATGTCCTATACCCTCCATTCAATCCCTATATTTTAATTTATGCTGTCTTTGCTTTGGCGATGACGGTGATAAGAGAGGTTATAAAAGACATGGAAGACTGGAAAGGTGACAATACTTTTGGATGCAAAACATTGCCGATCATCTGGGGAATAAGAAAGACAAAAATATTTCTTTACGTTCTGCTGACTTTATTTATCACACTTGTACTGATTATTAATTGGCTCTACGTTGGTTTGCCAATTGTCTATTTCATTCTTTTCTTGTTTATCCCATGTGGCTACCTCGTTGCCCGCCTTGTTCGAGCGGACACTATTCGAGACTTTGCCCATTTGAGCACTTTCACAAAAATGATTCTGTTGTTAGGTATCCTGAGCATGGCTTTGGTTTAGCATGACAAAACGATTTAGCTTTGCTGGCGATGAGTAAAAAATTCAGGATAGCGGTTTTTGCAAGTGGTAGTGGCACGAATGCCGAACGAATTTTTCAACACTTTAAAAACCACGATTTAATAGAGATCAAATTATTGCTGAGCAATAATGCAGATGCATATGTACTGCAGCGAGCCGCCAAAGCCAATGTCTCATTTAAAGTTTTTTCGAGGCAGGAGTTTAGGGAGGGAGTGGTGTTGCAATGGCTGCAGACCGGTGAGATCACGCACATCGTGTTGGCGGGTTTTCTTTGGCTGATACCCGTGGAATTAATTTCCGCCTATCCTAACAGGATCATAAATATTCATCCAGCGCTGCTGCCAAAGTATGGCGGCAAAGGCATGTATGGATCGAAAGTGCATGAAGCTGTTAAAGCAGCTGGAGACAAGGAAACCGGAATCACCATCCACTTGGTCAATGAAAAATATGATGAAGGAAGGATCCTTTTTCAGGCTTCAGTGGCGGTTAACTCGACTGACACGGCAGATGAAATTGCAAACAAAGTCCATCAGCTTGAGTATGCACATTATCCCAAGGTAATCGAGAAGTGGATTTTAGGGAAACTGTAGCTAAATAATTTGGGCGTATGCCCTAACTGGGAATGTGCCCATGCCCTTTACTTTTGGAGGCACCGCATTAAATAAAAATTGCACTCCGTTCGGAATCTTGTCAAGGTTGCACATGTGTTCAACGATAAGTATCTCCTCGCCCAGGAGAATTGAATGAACGGGCCTTTTATTCGTTCTGGTGTCGTCTACATTGTAAGAGTCGATTCCAACTAAACGCGCGCCATTGTCTCTCAGGAATTTTGCTGCATCCTCTGTTAAAAAGGAATGGTTCTCATAGTACGCATCAGTATTCCAGTGGTTACACCAATATGTTCTTACCAGAACCGCTCTGCCAAGAACATCAACCCCTGCAAAATGCCGAGGTCCAATCTCAATACCTTCTGTGAAGTGCGCATCAACAACTACTCCGGGTAAGTTGGCAAACTTTTGTAGTTCTGTTTCGCTGATGTCTTTTCCATCACGATATCGGTGAAACGGACAGTCGATGTAAGTGCCTGTGTTCGACACCATTTCGATTTTACTGATGTTGAACTCAGCGTCTTCATACCGCGATTTTGAATCATCAAAAGATAAATAGTCGCAAACAATTGGAGCGGGAAGCCCCTTATATGTTACGAGACCATGCTCAATAGTATGACTCAGATCGATAAGTGACATTATTTCTCCGGAGTGATAAATTGAAATTCTGAGCTTCTGGGAAATGACCTGAATATGTCTTTTACAAATTCAGGAGGATCAGCAAGCTTTCGTTTCACAAGATCAAGCCATGCTCCATCCATATTGATGATTGCGGCTATGGTGTGATCTTCCTTTAGAAAATTATGTCTCAAGCTCCATCGCGAAAAATCATTGCGCGCTGATACCATTTCCACATCAACGGTTAGCTTATCTTCAAGTTTCAACTCTCTGCGAAACTTTGCCTCTTCACGAAATAAGATTGGACCAACTTGAAGTTCCTCCATCTTCTCGGTTGTGAGTCCATGTTGATTGAGGTACTTCATCCGCACCATTGCGCCATAGTCGTAGTAGGCAGAGTGACGGAGGTGTCGATTCTGGTCGATATCAGACCAACGAATCTGAATGGGAACGATAAATTTATCCAAGGCTTAAGGTGTGTTGACTTCGTTGAATGGCTCGGTTGACTCATCTGTCCAACTCATAGGATAGTTTTTATCCAGGAATTCGAGCGAATCTTCCGTCAGGTACAAAGGCCGGAAAGTGTCAATCATCACCGCCAGCTCGTGGGTTTCCTTCGCTCCGATACTTTTTTCTACTGTTCCGGGATGAGGGCCATGTGGCAATCCTCCTGGATGGAGCGTAAAAGATCCTCTCTCAATTCCTCTGCGGCTCATGAAATTCCCTTCAGCATAGTACAAAACTTCATCCGAGTCGATATTACTGTGATTATAAGGAGCTGGAATGGCCTGAGGATGGTAGTCGAAAAGCCGTGGCACGAATGAACAAATTACAAAATTGTGTGCCTGGAAAGTTTGATGGACTGGAGGTGGCTGATGAATTCTGCCTGTGATCGGCTCAAAGTCGTGAATTGAAAAAGCATAAGGCCAAAGGAACCCATCCCAACCAACAAGGTCCAACGGACTGTAATCATAATGGTATTGATGCAGGTAGCCTTGCTTTTTTATTTTCATCAGGTAATCACCTCGTTTCGTTTCGGTGATCAATTCCTGGGGAGGACGTATATCCCTTTCGCAATACGGTGAGTGCTCCAGCAGTTGGCCGAGTTGATTTCTGTATCTCTTGACGGTTTCTACTGGTGATGCGGACTCTGTTATCTGTAGGCGCAGCGGGCCTTCATTAAACTCCAGTTTATAAATAACAGTACGTGGAATTACTACATAATCCCCCTGTTTGATTTCCAATTTGCCAAATTGGGAGATTAACACGCCACTTCCATCATGAATGAAGAGCACCTCATCGCCTTCGGCATTTTTATAAAAGTAATCCATCTTCCGTTGTTTTGGTGAGCAGATGGAAATAGCACAGTCACTGTTCATCATCAACACTTTTCGTGCACTTAGGTAATCATCGCCAGTGTGCTCAACCTTTGAGGTATTCAGGTGTGTTTGCTTCAGCGCATAGTCCTTGATCATCTTCGGTCCATACTTCACAGGATCCCCCACAGATTTTATTCGAGTAGGTGCATTAATATGGTACAGGTTGGAATAGATTCCTGAAAACCCTTCCGAGCTGACAAGTTCCTCCTTGTAAAGACTTCCGTCAGGTTGGCGAAATTGAGTGTGTCTCTTTGGTGGAATTTTCCCTAAGCGATGATAATACATGTCTAATTGCTTTGAATCGTTGCGGATTCGAAGTTAGCAAATTCCAAAAAGAAAAAATGGCAACGATCTGCTACATCTTCGCTCTGTCAGGCACCCTGTCAAAAAGCTGAATTGCCTGCTGAAGTATCTCGTTCGTCTCATTGAAGATAGGATAGAAACTTTCGCTACCCCATATCCTTCGTGCAATGTTGGCTTTCAGAAATGTTTCAAACACTGCTTTGTTTTTCTCCAAGTCAGCCAGGTCTGGTTTTACATTGTTACGCTCACCCACTTTTGCAAGATCATTGTACATCGATCTTGATACCTTGAAGTTATGCTGGAACTCGTGGAACTCCATTTTTTCCAAGTTTTCTTTGTTCTCAAGGGCATAGTTGAATGCATATTCCTGGAAAGAGTTTGAATTAAAAAGCGCATTGAGATATGGACTGTTAAGCGTGGTATCGAGAGGAACGAAGTAATCAGGCATAATGCCACCACCACCATACACTGTGCGTCCGTTTAATGTGAGGTATTTTAGTGAGTCATTGAATTTGATACTATCGGCATGAAAAAACTCTCCATGCTTATATCGTTTCATGATGTCGCGTGCATATTCCTGACCATCGCCATATGGTTTCTGAATTGATCTTCCGCTTGGGGTGTAGTACCTGGAGATAGTAAGACGAAGTTCTGATCCATCATCCAAATCGAAAGGAGATTGAACGAGACCCTTCCCATAGGATCTTCTTCCTACTATCAATGCCCGATCGTTGTCTTGCAAAGCACCCGCAACAATTTCCGAAGCGGAAGCGCTTCCTTCGTTGATCAATACGATTAAGTCGCCCTTTTCAAATTCACCCCGATTGGTCGAAAGTGCGTCAGAGTTGTAACGGGTATCTTTTCCGTTGGTAAAAACAATTTTTTCTCCGGCTGGAAGAAAATCATCAGCGAGGTCGATCGCCTGATTCATGTAACCACCGGGATTGCCTTGAAGGTCGAGTATCAATTTTTTCATCCCCTCTTCTTTCAGCTTGTCCATGGCTTGCCTGAACTCCGAATAGGTAGTCTGCGAGAAGCGACTCACCTTGATATAGCCAATCTCTGAGTCGATCATATAAGAGGCGTCAACCGAGAACTGAGGGATCTTGTCGCGGATGATTGAGAATTGAATGGGCTCTTCAACGTTCGCTCTTACTACCTCGATCTTTACCTCCGTACCTTTTGGGCCTTTCAATCTCTTGGTCACCTCACTGTTGCGAAGGCCGATACCGGCAATGTTCTCACCGTCAACTTTTACAATGCGATCTCCGGTGCGAACGCCCACGGCTTCTGATGGGCCACCACTGAGGGCAGCTACCACCACCAGCGTATCCTGAAATATGTTGAATTCAATTCCTATTCCTTCGAAGTTGCCTCTCAGATCTTCATTGGCTTCCTCTCGCTCTCTGGCTGGGATATAGGCAGAGTGCGGGTCAAGTTTTGCGAGCATGTGCGAAATGGCATCATCCACCAATTCATCCGTTTTGGTCTCATCAACATATTCGGTTTTGATGAGCGACAGCACCTCTCTGAATTTTTGCACATCACCCCCGATATCGTCAGTAGCTGTTTTCGAATTGATACTGGCGCCTATTAGCACACCACCAGCCAGACCGATACAAAGAATTAGAGGAAGTCGTATCTGATATTTTGAATTATTGGGTTCGTTCATAGTCAAGAAAACCGGGTCCAGTAGGGACTTAACGTTTTAATTCGAGTTAAAGTTATATGGATCAAAAAAGGTAAAAAAGGCCCATAATCCCAATTTCAAGCGCTCAAGGCCAATAATTTTGACTTTGGCTTACGTTCCGGGTATGCCTATATTTACCCTTTGTATGGATAAAACAGCCCTAAAGGATAAAAGAATCCGTGACCTGGTAGATCAGGATAGCGTAAGAGCCTATGTGCTCTACTATTTTGGTATCAGGTTCTACGAGTATTCAGAGCAAACGCTGGAGCAAGCTTGCGCTGAAAAAGGGTTGAAACTCGAGCAGGTGCTGAAAGAATTGGAGTCACCGGGTGAGAATTTTCAAGAGGCCGATCTGCCGCTGATTTCTTATCCTATTGATCTAATCATCGAATACCTTAAACACGCTCACTTTATCTTCGTGAAACACAAGCTCCCGTACATTTCACGGCTTGTGGAGTCATTCAAAGCCGATCATGCGGACTATGAGGAAGTGGAAAAAGACCTAAAGGAGTTGTTCCCGCTTTTCCTCGAAGACTTCATACATCATATTTATGAAGAAGAGGACACGCTGTTTGGTTATTTAAGAATATTGGAAAGGGCTTCGCGAGGCTCTTACAATCCGTCTCAACTTTACTACATGCTGGAGAAGAATTCCCTTCAAAAATTTGCCATGGAGCATGAGGCGCACGATGATGAGATGCAGGGAATCAGAAGGATTACCGGTGACTACGCCATCAACAACGATACTCCTCTCCACGTCAAAGTAATTTACGCTGAGTTGGTCGCGTTTGAGAAGAGCCTTAAAACTCACGCCAGAATTGAAAACGAGATTCTTTTCCCGAAAGCAATGATGCTTGAGAACAAGGTGCGCCAAATTTTTGACGAAAGGGTGAAATACAACTAACCCTAATTTACCAATTACTTGTGGGAAGAATATTAGCCATTGACTACGGCACCAAACGTACCGGACTGGCGGTTACTGATCCATTACAAATTATTGCCACTGCTCTCGAAACGGTTC
>DAORAG010000092.1:0-9094 GCA_035344095.1 Cyclobacteriaceae bacterium
TTCTTTTCCATCCCAGCTTACCATCCAAATATCAGAGTCGTACTTGTCCTTGGCTGAGTCAGGAGTATTCACCACGTAGGCAATCCATTTGCCATCAGGAGATAGCTGCGGATCTCTAACCTCTTTGAGCCGATAAACGTCAGAGGGCTGAATAGGGCGCTGAGCCATTACGGCCTGCACAGCGATCAAACAAAGAAAAAAATTGAGTTTCATAATAAATATTTGACTTACAAATTAGGAAAAAGGATGACTTGCGAAATTAATTATCGGGTTGAGGTTCAGTGAATTCAAGCAATTTTTATTGGTTGAATCAAATAACTCGTTAGGAAGTCCGTAATTTATGGAAGTCTAAATTGATTCGATTTGAGATCACTGGCATTTGGCGAAATCCTATGGGACATCATCAACGGTGAGCCCCACCTAGGTGGAGCACCCCTTAACTTCGCAGCACACATCGCACAGTGCGGAGCCCAATCCTATATTATTTCACGGGTTGGCAATGATAATCTTGGAAAAAGTGCAATCGCCCGCGTGAAGGAAAACCGGGTCAATACTGATTTCATTCAGATTGATGAAAAGCATGAAACCGGAACGGTGAAAGTAACCGTGACGGATGGTCAACCAGACTATACCATCAGGGAAAATGTTGCCTACGATTATATTGAATACTCAACAGAGGTGAGTGACCTGAGTAAGCTTGATTTTGACTTGTTCTACTTTGGTTCATTAGCTCAACGCCACAAGACCAGTGCTTATACGCTTAATGCGATTCTAAATAACAACAACTTCAACGATATCTTTTATGACGTGAACATCCGCAAGGACGGATTCAACGGAATTATTTTAAACGATTCCCTGGGCTACGCTACAATCTTAAAATTAAATGTTTCAGAGTTGCCCGTCATGTCTAATCTTGTTTTCAATGAATCTCTATCAAATGAAGAGTTTTGTAATCGAATAACTGACCGATACACCATTCGGATTATCATAATAACTGCGGCTGAGCAAGGATGCTACATCTACACCAACAAACACCTCAGCCATGTAAGTGGTATAAAAGTAGATGTGGCCGATGCGGTGGGAGCAGGTGACGCATTTAGTGCGGCTTTCATGCACCAATACGCCAAAACAAAAAACGCGATCAAGGCCGCGAGTGTAGCAAATAAAATTGGTGCTTATGTGGCCAGTCGGAAGGGTGCAATCCCTGCCTATTCAGATGAAATAAAAAAACTGCTGAAAGGTCGTTGACGTTATTCGAACCGCAGCGACTCAATAGGATCCAGCCTTGAAGCTTTATAGGCCGGGTAATATCCCGATAGCAACCCGACTACAACGCATATCACCATACCCATCAGCATCCACAGCCATGGTACCACGAAGGTGTCAATTCCGATGGCCCTGGATATCAGGTTGCCAATACCTATACCTAACACAATTCCTCCTAATCCTCCAAGAATACAGACTACGATCGCTTCAATCACAAACTGCTGCCGAATACGCAACGGTGTAGCGCCAAGCGCTTTTCTCACACCCACCTCACGCGTTCTCTCCGTCACGGAGACAAGCATGATATTCATCAAAGCGATTGAAGCCCCTAATAGCGTAATGAACCCCACTCCAAATCCTCCAATTCTCAGAGCGCCAGTTATGCTTTCAAGATTTTCGGCCAGTGTTTCGCTTTTTTCAATCTCAAAAGTATTTGGCATCCCTATCTGATCACGCCTTATCGAGCGCATCACCCCAGTTGCTTCTCCCATCGCCAGTTCTATCTTCGAAACATCATTCACACCAACCGTAAGTACATACTCAAGTCCTCTGCCTTCCGCCATTTGGTTGGCTACAATCACCGGCACAAACACCATATTATCATAGTTGTCTTCAGCCAATTGCCCTTTCTCCTTCAACACGCCAATCACGCGAAAGCGAGTGCCCTTAAAAGTAACTTCAGAGTTCAAGGGATCTTCATTGTCTTCGTATATCGCCTCCACCACTTTACTTCCCAACACAACGACCTTACTACCGTACTGTATTTCGATTGTTGAAAAATTTCTACCCTTCTCAATATTGAGCCCCTTGATTGCAAGGTACTCCTCATTCACTCCGGTGATGCCAACATTTGGATTGGTCTTCGCAGAATTATGTTTGATCTCAGCTATTTGTGTAAGGCTTGCAGAAAGACTGATCGTTGATGGCACCGAATATTGATCAATGAACTTCTCCATCTCTTGAAGGTAGATAGGTCGAAATGTCTCTTCCTTTACACCTTGCTGGCTGCGGTTTCGGTTTCGCTTAGAGTAAATATCGAATGTATTCACACCCAGAGATGAAAGGCTTTCGGAGACAGAATATTCAATCCCGTCAATTGCGGTAAGAATGCCCACCAGCGAGGTGATGCCTATAGCGACAATAAGCGCGGTCAGCACAGACCTGAGAAGGTTAGCCTGAACCGATCTTAGACCTTCCTTAAAATTTTCGACCAGATTCATTCAAAAAAGCCATAGTTTGCAGATCAAATGTAGGAATTGACCGTTGTAGTATAAGACTAAATGGTGGCCAATTTGTTACATTCGTTTAGTCGTTGAATTCACATACGATGAGGTTACTGATTTTGTTCTTGTTTTTGCTGGTCTGCAGAGTGGCTTCCGCCAATTACATTTTCATCCCCATGGACAACAAGCAGGCCAATCACCTGAAGGCCTATGGCATCTCCTACTGGATTCTAAAAAATGATAGTGAGGTAGATTGGTTGTTGAATTACCGAGGGGGAAGCTTCATGTGTAAATACCAACCGGCTATTCAAAATGAACTTGTGGTGCGCGGAGTAAGCTTCGAGATCATTTCAGACGCACAAGCTAATGCCATCATTACAGAGATCGCCAGCCCGGCAGTGAACTACGATCTGATGAAGCTGGAAAAGTATCCCCGAATTGCCGTGTACTCACCAAAATCGAAACAACCTTGGGATGATGCGGTAACTCTCGTGCTCACTTATGCTGAGATACCCTACGATATCATATTCGACACAGAAGTGATGCGAGGAGATTTGCCAAAATATGATTGGCTGCACCTTCATCACGAAGATTTCACCGGGCAGTATGGTAAATTCTACGGAAGTTACGCCAACATGCCGTGGTACATAGAAGCGCAAAAGGAAGCGGAAGAACTGGCCAGGGAAAATGGTTTTCACAAAGTATCACAACTTAAACTCGCTGTTTCAAAGAGAATAAAAGAATTTGTCGCAGGAGGAGGATTTCTTTTCGCGATGTGCTCAGCGACAGATTCATTTGACATAGCGCTGGCCGCAGAAGGTGTGGACATCTGCGAGAGGATGTATGACGGTGATCCAGCAGACCCCCGAGCGCAGGAGAAACTGGATTATGAAAAAACACTCGCGTTCACTGATTTTAGAATCTCAAGAGATCCCTACCAATACGAATTCTCTGACATAGACAACAACGCACCTGAGAGAGGGCTAAGACAAGACAATGACTACTTCAACATCTTCGAATTTTCTGCCAAATGGGACCCAATCCCAACGATGTTGACTCAAAATCACACACGGGTGATCAAAGGCTTCTACGGACAAACGACAGGATTCAAAAAGCACCTGGTGAAACCTGACATCGTGATTATGGGAGAGAATCGCGAAATCAAAGAAGCAAAATACCTTCATGGAGTTTTAGGCAAAGGCTTTTACACCTTCTATGGCGGTCACGATCCAGAAGACTACCAACACACTGTTGGTGAAGATCCGACTGATTTGACGCTGCATCCCAACTCCCCAGGATATCGGTTGATTTTGAATAATATTCTTTTCCCGGCTGCAAAAAAGAAAAAGCAAAAGACTTAGACGCGGCTAGTGCATCCGGTCGCCACGCACCTCAAGCGTTTTGACGATTTTTGATTCTTCTCTCAAGAGTTCCCTCCACCGCTTCTCTACAGCATCGGGATCTTTATACTCTTTTGCCAGCGACAAAAACGTTTTGTAATGACCGGCCTCCGACACCATCAACTCATAATAGAATTTACTTAACTCAGCATCGCCAATCTCCTTCCAGAGCAATCTGAACCGCTCACAGCTCCTCGCTTCGATTAGCGCATTCATTAAGAGACGTTCCGTTAATTGTTCATCGCGGCTCCCCCCCTTCCTGATGATCTTCTGAAGCTTCTCCACGTACTCATCTTTTCGATTCGGCCCAAAAGTCATTTGTCTCTTCTTCAATTCCTCCATCACTCGCTCAAAGTGGCCCCACTCCTCAGCTACAATGGGAGTTAAGACTTCTACTAGTTTCCCCTTTTCAGGATACTGAATGATCAACGAGATGCACGAGGATGCAGCCTTCTGCTCACAATAGGCATGATCAACCAAAATATCCTGGATATTTTTTTCCGCAATATTTACCCAGCGCGGATCAGTGGGTAGCTCCAGTCCGAGTACGTGCTTCTCCATGTTAGTCGAATAACAATAACTCGAATCCAAAATCCAGAATATTGCGCTGACCCGGATAGACCGGTGTGGGCAGATACCCAGACTGAGTAATAGCCTGCACGAGATTGTTGTATTTAAAAAAGAATCTCCCTCTTTTCATCTTGGCATTGAAAAAAATATCGGTTAGAGGAAAAGAAGGTGTCTCCACTTCATTCTGAACATAGAATTGCTGAATCGAGGTATCATAGCCGTAGTCAAAGTAGTTGGATCTCCAATGAAAGTCTATGCCGATTTGAACCTGAAGATTTTTTTTGAACAATTCATTTTCATAGGCAATCTGCGTATTCACAAATAGCTCCGGCACGCGCAATGCATTATCATCATTAGTGAGAAAAGTCGAGTAAATAACCTGAGGACGAAGATGCATGTGTCTTAGAAACCTGACATCTAGATTGACTTCTGGCGAAAGAAGCTCCTGCTTTCCCTCAGACTGCACCGGTAAAACAGTTTGAGTTGTTCCTGGAAAATTGCCTTTTTGAAAATATATATAATCGGAAAACGATGTATATGTAAACCCAGGTGAGAATAACAGCCTTCCCCATTGAACTTTTCCAAAGGCCTCTACCTGCAATCCACTCACATTTCGAAAGTTGTTGTACCACACATCGAATGATCCGCGATATGCATTGTAGATAAAAGGCGGCTTAGATAGGATCTGTCTCGCCTTTGCATCTACCCACTTTGACGATAGTGTTGCTTCTGCACTGTAGTTGCCTCCGTCAAGATATTCGAACCACGCGGTAAGGTGTGTCACAGAATCATGTTCGTAAGAGACACGTCCCCCGAGGTAATATTCATTGTCGGACAGTGGCAGACTGAGTGTATCCTCAGTAATATATTTGTATCGGAAATTATAGTGACGTGCCTTTGCATATCCATCGTAGAAAAGTCGACCAACCTTTCCTTTTAAACCTATCACATTTGTCCAGTAGGAAAACCGGGTACTGTCTTTGGCCTCATTAGGTTCCTCCAAACCGAGGTCAACTCGGTTGTCATAAAAACTCTCCGGATCGGTCGGAAAGCTCTCAAAAAATAAATTCTCTTGTTTGCCCAAATCCGATTGATGATATACCTGTAGCGCATTGCCTACTTTGTACTGATGAAATAAGTGAGCATTATTTCGAAGATGAACACTGTTGGCTTGTGTTAGCCTCGGAGAATTATCCGGGTCAAAAATAGAAGCATATGTTGAATCAGCGGCTGTGGCCACCGTCACTACCCCCCCATTCTCCACCACACTATGTCTCATCCTTCGATAGTTCAGGATCAATTGATATCGATCATTCTCACTTCGATATGAGGTGTACACATCATAGTAATGGCTAACAGTTTGACGATCTCCTTTGGCGGTTCTTTGAATCTGCTTGTCAACCAGCAACGGTCGATAGTTAAACCCAAAGTTCCATCTGGGATTAATATTGCGACTGAACTCTATCCTGGTTAAGGCACGACCATCGCCACCCCAGATAATCCGCATTCGTGTATACGGGGACTTCGTATCGAAATATTTTGGTTCTTCAGTAAGATAAAACTGTTCGTACACAGAAAATCCAGTAGAGACACCAATAGCTGAAGGCAGTTGTGGAAAGACAGGATAGAGAGCCGTACCGATGTTACCAAGATCTTTGTACTTGTGATTAAATCTCTGCGGATAAGTCCATCGATGATAGTTATTGATGGAGGTGTCGATGGGTTGATAGTTGTTGCGATTGAAGTAGATGTTTTCTTCAGTCGTCCATTTCGTGGTTGTCGGACCATAGACATTTCGGGTAGAGTCGTCAACGACCTGCGATCCGCGCCTCTGTGCATAAGCTGAAAACGCGGCCACGTAAACAAAAACCAGAATAAAAATCCTTCGAATCACCGCGCAAATATACTTAGTCTGTTGCCGAATTGGCGTTGGCAATCACCTTTTCGATTGCATTTCGGACTATTGCATCAAAATCTGATCCATTTTTCATGAAAGTCATTTTGATGGGAAAGTAGAAGCATGGGATGTCTTTCAGGACACTTTGGAACCTTGGGTCCAAAAGCCTTACCATATCTTTTTCTGTGGTAAGCAGCGAAGCACCGGGATGACTACTTATGAAATTTGATATGGACTGAATTTCCTTGACAGCATAGTGATGGTGATCTCTGAATTTGAAGTGGCGAAGCATGTTGAAGTGGCTACTAACATACTTTTCCAGAGGTTGCGCATTGGCAATGCCCGACACCAGGACTACATCATGTCCGATTGAGTGGTTGTTTATGAATGGTTCCGGCTGAGCATATTCAATCTGTGAGAAAAACACAGGCTTGTTTCCTGCATACTCACCAATCCGCTCAATAAGTTTTTTCTCTTCACTATCAGAAAGCTCCTCGCGGCATTTTGTTACAACGATTACATCGGCCCTTCTCGCTTCCTTCCTGCTTTCTCGAAGTCGGCCAGATGGAATCAAGTGGTCGCTAAAAAAAGGTCGATCAAATTCAGTCAGGAGTATTGTCAGATGTGGAGTAACCCGTCTGTGTTGATAAGCATCGTCCAGCAAAATCACATTTACATCTGACCACTCATGCAGTATGTTCGGAATCGCAAAGGCTCTGTCTTCACCAACAACCACCTTAACCTCTTTTCCAAAGTTTTTATAAAACTGATAAGGCTCATCACCTAATGACGCTGCAGTATCCTGTTCACTCGCAAACCTCAGCCCCCTGGTCCTTCTTCCATAACCACGACTAAGTGTGGCTAATTGAAAATCTTTTTTTAGGAGTCGTATCAGATATTCAATAGCGGGAGTCTTTCCTGATCCTCCTACATTCAAATTGCCAACCACAACAATAGGCACTTCGAACTTGGTTGATTTTTTGTGACCTATGGAATAAAGATGATTGCGGATATCTGTCGCCAATCTGAATAAAACCGAAAACGGATACAACAACACACTAAGCACACTCATCTCTGAAGAGTCTTTATCTTCGTATTTTTGCCAAAACTAATCATTCGATGGAAACCATAAAGATAAAAGACGTAACATCTCACCTCGAAGGATTCGCCCCGCCAGCCTACCAGGAAAGCTATGATAATAGCGGCTTGCTCACCGGGGATCGGGAATGGTTAGTGACCGGCATTCTCATCACACTGGATTGTATCGAATCGGTTGTTGATGAGGCTATCGCGCTTAAGTGTAACCTCATCGTTGCTCATCATCCGATCATTTTCAAGGGATTGAAAAAGATTACCGGAACCAACTACGTGGAACGCACGATCATCAAGGCGATAAAAAACGACATCGCCATCTACGCTATTCACACCAACCTCGACAATGTGATCAATGGCGTTAATCAAAAGATTGCCGAGAAAATTGGACTTGTGGATATCGAAGTACTTAGCGCGAAGGACGACCAGATGGGCAAGCTGGTTACATTCATCCCTCAAAAGGATGTTACCCATGTCATGGATGCTTTGCACCAAGCTGGTGCCGGCAACATCGGAAAATATGAGCATTGCAGTTTTCAAATACTGGGCAAAGGAACTTTCAGGCCGGGAGCCGATGCCAATCCTCATATCGGTAAACCCGGCCATCAGGAGATGGTTGACGAGATAAGGACGGAAGTGATATTCCCGGCTCATCGCAAAAGTCAAATTTTGAAGGCACTAAAAGACAGCCACCCCTATGAAGAAGTGGCATACTATGTCAGCCACCTCGACAACACGAACAACGAGGTGGGTGCAGGGATCATAGGGAAGCTTCCCCAGCCTATGGAACCATTGGCATTTTTGAGGCGTTTGAAGGACGTGATGAATACTGCTTGCATCCGTTATACGGAACCTCCAAAAACCCCAATAGAGAAGGTGGCGGTGTGCGGAGGGTCGGGTAGTTTCCTGCTTCCGATGGCCAAGGCTAAAGGCGCAAGTGCCTATGTATCAGCCGATTTCAAGTACCACGAATTTTTTGATGCTGATGGGCAAATTCTTGTTGCCGACATTGGACATTACGAAAGCGAGCAATTCACGAAAGACCTCTTAAAAGAGGTTTTGGACAAAAAATTTCCTAATTTTGCACTCTATTTTTCGAAAACGGTCACAAATCCAATTAGCTACCTGTAAGTAATGGAAAATCAATCAGTTGCACAGAAACTCGAGGCCCTTGTAAAACTCCAATATATAGACACCAAAATTGATCAACTGAAGAAGTTGAGAGGCGACCTTCCTGACGAGGTACAGGATCTTGAGGATGAGGTTGAAGGGTATAAGACTCGCTTAGGTCGATTCGAGGCGGAACAGAAGGAGCTGGATGAAGTAATTAAAAAGAACAAAGAAGGCATCAAAGAGGCCGAAAAGCTCGTTAAAAAGTACAACGAACAACAAAAGAACGTAAAGAACAATCGCGAGTATGATGCGATTACCAAGGAAATAGAGCTTCAGGAACTTGAGGTCCAGATCTGTGAGAAGAGAATAAAAGAGGCGAAGGAGAAAATTGACCAGAAAAAAGAGGAGATTAAAGGAATAGAAGCACTGATCGCTGAGAGGACGGAAGATCTGAACAATAAGAAAAAGGAACTGGAAGATATATTGTCGGAGAGTCAGGAGGAAGAAGCAGGATTGCTGGCGGAGGGTGAAAA
>DAORAG010000093.1:0-9094 GCA_035344095.1 Cyclobacteriaceae bacterium
AAGCCATAAGTGACTCCGTTTTTGCACTTGCACTGGCTTTGCTGTTAATAAGCACCTCAGCACCAAAGAAGTTCGAAGACATCATCTTGTTTACTCATGAGTTGTTGCCGTTTGCTTTTTGCATCGCTTTAATAATTCTCATTTGGCACGAACACTTCATCTACTTTCTCCGCTACGGACTTCGAAATCCCAAGATCATTTTTCTGAATACAATTTTTCTCTTTATCGTTCTGTTCTACGTCTATCCGTTGAAGTTTCTCACGAAGATGCTTTCACTGCCTGTTTTATATTGGTTTTCGGGCAACGAAAAGTTTATTCAGGATTTGACGGAAATGATCAGTGCCAGTGAGGTTGGCAGCCTGATGATTATATACGGAGTGGGAGCTTCCAGTATTTTTTTGACCTTAGCCTGGATGTACCATTACGCGAGAAAGAAAGCTGGGGAGCTTGACCTCAATGAACTTGAACTATTTGACACCAATGTGAGCTTCAGAACGAATCTCCTGATGGCATTGATCCCCGCTGTCTCTGTGGTAATTACGTTACTATTAATGAGTAATCCCTACGTTGGCGCATATGCAGGCTTCGTGTACTTCCTGTATACTCCGGTAATGTTTTGGCATGGAATCCGGTCTGAGCGAAAAAGAAAGAAACTCATTGAGTCTCTTTCTTCCCCGGAATCATGATTTACTTATTGTCCATTGAAATTCGGTGCTGCAATGTGTGAACCAAAGAACAGCGCGTTGAAAAATAGCTTGTTCGTTCCATACCAGTAGCCTCGGAAGTTCGGATCATCCACGAAAAGAATCGCACGACCTCGGCCGACACCAGTAACCTCCAACGACACCGAGTTCCTGATTTTGTTGAGGTTACTTGGATGAACATAGCCACTCAGGAGAGGATTAGAAGTGTATTTCACAACCGTATTGAAAGGGCTCTTGCTCGGTTGAATGAAGACGTCATGATTGCGATACACCGGCAAACCTCTCCTTGCGTAGCCGAAGCCTAGTGGATGTGTAATGTCGAGATCAGCCATATACATTGAACCACCGATCTCTCTTGATCCATTGTGATCATCTGCCGTTACGTAATCAAGTCTTAAAGACGATGACTTGTCTCCATTTTCTTTGACCAGTTGTTCGTCAATCAATTTGCTATTGATGGCCCAATTCACAGCATAGCGTTGAAGGATCAAGGTACCTCCCTCTTTCACCCAATCTTTTATTTTCTCCACTCCTTTATCTCCAAGCATTCCATAATTGCCTGACACAAGTATGAGCGTGTTATAATCGAATAGGTTTACACGACTAAACTGGTCTGTATCAACTTTCGTGATTGGCATCTCTACTTTTGTATCAAGAAGGTGCCAAATCGCCCCCGCTTCGGTTGGCGATGCGCCATTGCCAATCAGCATAATTACTTTGGGCTTCTCAACCGTTCTTATGTTTCCACTTCCCAGGTAGACACCTTGGGAGGTCATTCCCGTTTCCACATTGTAAATGTCGATCCCACTTTTTCGGGATGCCTCCTTGATGTGTGTGTAAACTTCATCTGCAGGTAGATTTTGATCCGCCACGGCCACCACTATCGTCCCGTAACCGAAATTTTTATTCTGACCATTGACTACTGCGGTAAATGGCTTGAACGCAGCCTTTGCAAACACGCCATTGTCGAGCAAATGATAAAGCGCTTTTGGCGCATAGTACTCGTTCCATTCAAACACATAGGCATAGTTTGACTTTGGCACCGGAGTTGGCTTTGGTGCAATGTCTTCAAATTTGATTTTCTCACCACGAGAAAACTTCACAGAGGCAGTTAGTCCTTCATGAGGAATGCCATACCCCAAAGCCATGGTCCAAGATGAAGCATCATAAAAAACACTGTCATAGAATTTCGTCACTTTCTCAAACATCGTCCTCACCATGCGATATTGTCTCTGATCAGTAGGCACAATAAATGCTTTCCCCTTTTCATAGCGAGTGCCGCCAACGGTTATATCAGCATCCAAAGCATACGTTTCAATTCTATGCTTCAACAACAACTCTACAAAAGCATTTGTCCTCCCTTTATCACTGTTATCCCCAAACACATAAGCTTTGATTGCCGACTTTCTTCCCTCCTCTATTGCAGACTTAAAATAATCTTGCTGATGCTTTAGCAGCAATTCTCTGTTCTCAATCGAGGCTTTGACTGTTGCCAATCCTGTGCGCACGTGATTACGAATCGTAAAAGGAAAGGTAATAACCCGAGTAGAACTCTGCTGCACATGACCGCGTGAACTCGCTTGTTCAAATACCAGGCCCAGTCCGCCATGAATGTCGGGATAGGTGCTTCCGTAGCCAGGATACGAGTTGTCAAACACTTCCTTGGCCCAATACAACGAACCAATTTCATCCAGTGCCTTCACAAAATATTTTTCGAAGAGTGGGTTCAGTTTGTCGTAGTTATCGCGAGGCACAACTGGATTTTCAGAACCGTATGGCTTTGTCGGCTCAAAAAAGTTGGTACCATTTGTTCCCATTTCATGGAAGTCAGTGCAAACATTGGGAAGCCACTTATGAAAAAACTCAAGACGATTTTGGCTCTCGACATGAGCAAGTGGAAGCCAATCTCTGTTCAGGTCAAACCAATAGTGATTAAATCTTCCACGCGGCCACCCTTCATTATGCTCACGATCAAGAGGATCAGCAACTGGAGGTGAACCTTTATGCATATTTGCCCATGTGCTATGCCTGTCTCTTCCATCAGGATTGTAATTGGGATCGATATGAATAACGCTCTCACGCAAAGTCTGGTCGGCTTCAGCACCCTGACGAGCAATCAAATAATACGCTGTCAACATCGCAGCTTCACTGCTGGAAGGTTCGTTCCCATGAACATTGTAACCGAGTGTAACAATCACCGGCATTCCGGATGTAGACACAGTTTGACTCGGGTCGGTCAATCTTACATGTTCTTTCTGTACTTCATCTATTCGGGCATAGTTCTCCGGGCTGGTAATGGTCAGCACCACTTGAGCACGATGTTCGTTCGTATAGCCAATAATTTGAAAGTGTGCTTTTGGGGAAACCTTAGCGAGCTCCTCAAAGTAATTTACAATTCGATCGTGCCGTGTATGCCAATCACCAATTGGATATCCCAAAAATTGCTCGGGAGTTGGAATGGCTGGATCAAAATTGTTGCCTTGTGGAAAAAAGTAATTGTTCTGGGCCAACGAAATGAAAAAGGCCAGCCAAAAGCCAATAATGAGACTAAACTGCTTCATGATTTTTAAGAATTGAGCCGAAAGGTAGACACTGTGAAACGGGAGTAAAAACGGTGTTGTGATGAGTGGCTCAAATTAAAAGCCATCATCCTCCACATCATCCTTCTTTTTCTTATCTGTGCCAGTGCCAGCACCTAAACTATAGGGTGCCTCCAGTCCGTAATATTTTCTGCGGAAGTTGTTGATCCAGGAAAGCGTTTCTTCATCGCTACCGGGAATAAAAACCAACTCGCCTATTTTGGCTTTAGCCGCGTTTGTCCGCTTGGCAACTGTACTGTTGAATTCAGGATTCGATGAGTGCATCATCAGGCGGTTATCTTCCATGCCAAAGTAATACCAGGAGTCTGGTGAGGCTTTAAAAAATACATGATAAACCGGGCTTCCATCTTCATTCTTCCTGAGCTCCATAAATCCTTCAAACGCGCCATTGATGTCGTTCCGTAAAATATTGCTTACACCAAGCTTGCCCTCGCTGTAGAAAGCCTTGTACTCCTTCGACCTTTTTAAATTAAAGTTGGAAAAAACCAGTGGTCTGCCCAACTCTGGAATAGTAATCAAAGGAGTGTAAGCCTGAAGTGATTTTTGCTCGAAGTCCTTCACCGCTCGCTCCCCAACTATATCTGCTATCTTATAAAGTAGTTCTGTTTGATCGCCCAACCCCTCCTCTGCGCCTTCATTTTTAATTACATTCTGCAGATCAAGTGCCATGATTTGCAAAGCCTGGCTTGGCACATTCATGTCGAGCATCAGAAATGTATTCATGCGAATGTCATTGGTTTCGAGGTTTCCTGAACCCAGCGCGGTAGCAGTCACCCGAAAATCCTTTCCCCTTTCCTCAAAGAAATTCACTTTGCCCTCAAAACGAACTTCTTGCTTGTCTTCGTTGTACGCAAATACTTTTCCTGTTAGCTTCTCACCAGTTGACTTGAGTCGATCTTCAATTTTGAACTCGCCACTCTCCTTATCAAAAAACAATGACCCACTCGGTAAGAAGAAATCATCATCATCTGGATTCTTTTTATCAAAAACAAAGGTGATGTAAAGACTGTTATCGTCTGCAAAATGAAGGCCTGCCTCCACCTTTCTTCCCTCCTCTGTCACAGCATTGTCAAAATCAATGTACACTTCCTTCTCATCACCGCTTTGCGAGTATTGAATCCACGTGTTATAGTTTTTGATTTTCTTTAGGTCGAGCTTTACACTTCCGTTCAATTGAAGAGCAGGGCGAGTGGCGTACATCACCATGTCTCCCTTGTAGAAGATTCGAGGGGCAAGGATAATATTCTCCTTTTCAGTGACAGCGCCATTGGCCACCGTCTGCTCAGTAGCCTCTAACTCGGAGCTATGTTTCTTTGACTTGCTTTGCTCTGTAATCGGCTCAAGGTGAAAATCCGTCATCTTAATTGCAAAGGTGTCGTTCACCGCATTTACATATTGGTAAGTCGCGTATCCTGAAAACTCTTTTCGTGAAACAATGTCTACAACACCCTCGGTCAATCTGTGGTAGGCATTCAATGTATCCATCACGATGGTGGTGTTCTTCAACTGGCCAATCTTCGCATTCTCGAGGATCAGAATTTCATTGTTCTGTGGCGTGATGCGCGCATCAGCTACCACGATATATGGAATACCACTTACTCTCAATTGCTGTGTCTGAATATCATATTCTGCTTTTTCAGCATTGAAGTTCAGCGAATCCAGTTCTTCTCGCGTAGTGTAGAAATAAGAGTTCTCCAGCGGAACATCCGGATCTTTTGTCATCACAATTTTTTGCGTGTTCAAATCCCACCTCGCTTCTGGTATGGATGTCTTGAACTGCGCGTACGGGAATTCAAGCGCTGCCTCACCGGCAATCTCCGGACTGATGTCAGCATAGTTTTGCTCAAGGTTGAATTTTAATCGTACGTCATCGCCAGCAAGAGCGGGTTTGTCAGGGTTGGTTGTCTTTACCTGAAAGTCAGCGTGGCGCGCCCCAAAATCCGTGGCCGAAAATGAAAGTTGTTCCGACACAGCTTCCGATCCTCGGGTGATCAACTTACCCCCACCGGAAACCCCCGTCTTGGACACGGTGAGCCTTCCATCAAGCTGGGCTGTAGATTGGTAAAGATTAAAAGGGTCGCGAAGGTTCGATAAGTTGAACTTGTCTTGTTTGGGCAACCAATTCAATTTGAATTCTGTCAGCGTGACCTCCGGGTACCATACCGAACCAAATTGCTTTTCAGTTAGCTGCCCAACATTTCCCCTACCAACCACTGAATCGGGATAAAAGACAAAATCATTTGACTCAACGCTGGCTGCCAGATAATCAATCCGTCCGGTGGCTCTGATACCAGCATTATCAAGGCTCATTGCTCCCACAATTTTCCCATCGCCCTGAAAAAGTTGGTAACCTGAGTCCGGTATCCTGTGAGTAAAGCCTAATGACTTATCCGCCATCGTGTGGAGCTTCTCTTTGAAGTTCGGGAACATTCCACTCGACACAAACGTACCCTCAAAGTTGATTGAACCAGGGTCGGCATCATTCAAACTGTCGAGCTTAAATGGCGGAACTACAAAAAACACCGATCGGTCATAAGCACCATTGAGTACCTCCTTTCTATTAAAGTAAATTACTCCGCCAGCCGTGGCATCAAGTCGCGGGTAGTTCGGAATTTTCTCCCTACCCGATTTATTATCCGGTCGTGAAATAAAAAGTGTACCAGAAGTCTTTGAAGTATTTTGCATTCCGGCAGCCGCAGCGGCAGTGGAGTCCGCTCCCACCATAGCATTGTTCACACGTCTTCTTATGCTTTGGCCTCGGGCGTTGGTTTCCGTGATGTAAAAACGAATCGAGTCGATGTGATTGAGGTTGATGAAGAAACTGTCATACTTTAGTAAGAAGTCTTTTCCATTGATCTCAAAATTTCCTGCCGTGATCTTACCATCAAATTTGATATCGCGGTTCTGCATCAGTGTAATCACACTGCTGTCAGGTTTGATCACCACATTCAACGAGTCACTCACATTAAATTCTTCCACGCCACGAACATTCATTCTTCCATCAGCAAAATTGATAGTCGCGTTGGCAGGCCCGTCCACAATGGAGTGAATCTTCAGGTTGTCATAATCCGCTTCTCCCTTGCTGGCATCATAATAGTGTAGCGCTTTGTTTTTCACCTTCACATATCCGGTACTAGCGTTGTAGTCGATCATACCTTTCTGTGCAAGGAAGCTCATAGCCATTCGCATTCCATCGGAACGCTGGCCTGTAGCAGTTGCCAGGTCATCTACATAAAATTCATAAATACCATTTCTGAGGGCATAACTGGCAACGAGTGCAAGTGGGTGAAACTTAAATCCGTAGCCCGCCAGAAGTCTAAAGTCTTCCGGGTCATAGTAGTCAACAGACTCAAGCACCATGGGCGACTGGCTTCTTCCTCCAAAACTGTAGATGTTGAGGCTGTCTGCGTCCAGATCCCACCTGATTTTATCTGCGCCAAAGTCGATATTGAAATATGATGTAGAGTATGGTGCATTTTTCAAATAACCGCTCTCCTTTTGTAGCACCAGCTCTCTCTTTCCGAAGTCGTAGTAAAACTGGTTTGCTGGATGATAGATGGAATCATTCTGCTGGTAAATTTTTACCATGGCGCGCCTGGATGAAATCACTGAGTCCTGGAATTCAAATAGCCTTGATCTGGCTTCAAATTTTTTATCTGTGTCTCCAAAAACCTCGAGTTTCGCAGGTTCTCCATTTACCGATGAGCTATAAATTTTGCGACCATTAAGACCAAAGCCTCCGGTGTATTTCATTTTGTCATCTCCGAGTCCCAACATTTCGATGTTGCTGTTGAACGACATGAAGCGTGGATATGAAGAGGTCTCTGGTGTTTTATGGCTTACACTTTTAAATTCAAAAATGCCATCCACTCTTTCTGACACCTTTCCGAGATAGGTGAGTTTGCCCTGTTCAGCTTTCACCTCCGGTTTGGATACATTGAAATTGTATTGAGTAAAATCAAAGAATACTGAGTCCTTTCCCAACCCCGCTGGTGTCCAGTCAAAACGTCCGCCTTCTCCAACAAAGGTGTTGTCCAGCAGTGACAAAGAGCCTTTGGTATCGGTAAGAAAAGCGGAGTCATAAGGTGTAGTGAAA
Organism: Cyclobacteriaceae bacterium; assembly: GCA_035344095.1. GTDB lineage: Bacteria > Bacteroidota > Bacteroidia > Cytophagales > Cyclobacteriaceae > ELB16-189. The sequence continues at coordinate 7,401 of DAORAG010000093.1, forward strand.
TTAAATGTGACTTTGTCAAATCGCAGGATGGGTCCCCCTAACTCAGGTTGAGGTGCTGGTTGCATCCAGATGGGCATCGTTGGTTCCATTGGTGCCTCCTCCGGCTCATCGTCCCAGTTAAAATCTTGCTGCGTATCCTGATTATCCCATTGATCAAACTGGTCTTGATCACTATTGCCGTCAAAGTTGTCTTGATTGCTGTCGACATTATTCAGGTCGTTGTTGAAGTTATCATTTTGATCGTTCGTGTCGAAGCCACCAAGCGATGGAAAGGTTTCAACTTTTTTATATTCAAAATGATATTCATCGTCACGCGCATACAATCGAAAGGAACGATCGTAATGCAACGCATGGTATTCAAAAAACTGCCTTACATTTTTGAAGAAAATTCCTGCCTTAGTTGCGTCTTCATTTTCAATAACTTCATCCGTAACTGAAAGGAATTCTGAAATCTTCGAAGCATCTGCTCCTTCGCGGTTGATTGCGTTGGATATTGCTCCGTAATAGTTGACGAATTGAGGGCGAAGTTTGTAACCCTTCTTCTTCATCAATTGAGATTGTCTTTTGATCGTTTGCTGTTGGTCCAACCCCAACTTACCCCAAACAGAGGCAAAACCACCACCCACCGCCACAGCGTCAACATTACGTGAGTTTTCAAGCACCACAAGGATGCTATCCTGGAAGCTAAGTTTTACGGAAGTTGGCCTGGCATCTTGTGCCTGAAGGGTGCCTATTCCGATAAAGAAAGTGCATATATATGGTAAGACCTGCTTCACAATTGCCGAAACAGTGAAATTCGTAAATAATGGCCAAATAAGCTAAAAACGCTATTTCCTTTAACGAACAGGCGTGGGTAATTAGTTTTGGGAAAAGTTAAATTGATTTTACTTTTTCTTAGACAATAGCAAGCTGGCCCAACCCTCCCTTATATCACTTTGCACCTGATGAAGGTTGTATTGCCGGGCACGGCTCATCAAATCGGGTATGTCTTTTTCATAAAAGCCACTCAGCAACAGAAAACCATCATCAACCAGGTAAGCGCAGTACTGTGGCATTTCATGAAGCAAAACATTCTTGTTGATGTTGGCGAGAATAATATCAAAGTTGTCGTCAAATGATAAATCGCTGATTTGTCCCTGTGCCAGGTTGATATTATCGCAATGATTTACTTCAATGTTTTCTTTTCCGTTGATCACACTCCATTCGTCAATATCAAAAGCTTCCACCTTTTTTGCACCACGCATGCTTGCCATGATTGACAAAATCGCAGTACCACAGCCGGCATCCATCACTATTTTGTTTTCAAAATCCATATCCAACTGGGACTTGATCATTAGGTACGTTGTTTGATGATGCCCGGTGCCAAAGGACATTTTTGGCGTGATGGTAATAACGTAGGGAAACGACTTTTGAATATTATGAAACTCTGCGCGAATGAGACAGCGATTGTCAACGATAATAGGCTCGTAGCTTTTTTCCCACTCTTCATTCCAGTTTCGCTTCTCGACCCGATCGTAAGAAAATTCTAGAGGCTCTACCGCTTTGTATTTCGCTTTGATCTCATCGACCTTAAGCTGATTAAACCGGTCTACCTCTGCGTAAGCCTCAAATCCATTTTCATTTTCCAGAAAAGCATCAAAGCCAGCTTCTCCAATTTCCGCTATTAAAATTTCAGAAAATTGCGGGTCGCAAAC
>DAORAG010000094.1:0-9085 GCA_035344095.1 Cyclobacteriaceae bacterium
CCTGCGCCTTGCGATAGTCCGGTATCTTGCTCAGAATAAAGTCCGAGTCGATGTATCCGAACTTCTGAGCTTTTGCAAAATTCAGGCCGAAGAACAGAATTGCTAAAAATAGCAGCTTTGTGCGCATTTTTATCTGATTTGCTGGCCTATCGTGAAGTGGAATTGGGCTCCGCTTCGGTTCAAAGCGCCCGGGAGTGTGTCAAATCCATATCCCCAGTTCAACCCAATCAACCCGAAAGCAGGCATGAAAATCCTTGCTCCAAAGCCAGCTGATTTATAGATACTGAACGGATTGAAGTCCAGATAATTGTCCCAGTTATTACCTCCCTCGCCAAATGCCAACACATAGATCGTTGCTGCCTGGCTGAGCGTAATCGGGTAGCGCAGTTCAAACCCAAACTTATCGTATACGATTCCGCCCTCAATCTTATTAGTTCTCGTTGAAGACGAGCGTTTTGCATAGAATGGTGGTGTCACAAGGTTGTTTTCATAACCTCTTAAGCCAATAATATCCTGACCCAATACAAAAGAGTTGAAGCCACCCGCCAGACCGTCACCACCTACGAGGAAGCGTTCAAATGGACTTGGGGTAAGTGATTTTTTGTACTGACCAATAAATCCAAAGTGTGCCTTCGTTTCCAACACCAGACTTCTGCCATCAGGCTTGGAACTACCCAACAGCTTAAGATAGAACTTGGCATCGAACATCCATTTATGCATTTCAATCCATTTGAACTGCTCATTCACATCCTGCAGATATGCGTTGTCACGCAAGCGTGACCACGGAGGAGTCAATGCCACATTAAGTGATAACGTTGATCCCTGGGTAGGATACATCGGGCTATCAATGCTGTTTCTGGCAAGGTTTGTTTCCAACTTCAAACTGTAAGTTTTTCCTTCTTCGGGAAGAACCGTTGAGTTGAAGTAATTGCCTTTATAGTTATATACCAGGAATGACAATGAGTTGGTCAGTGAGAAGTAATTGTCCGGCCATTCAAGCCTGCGGCCCAATCCAATGGTGATACCACTTTGTTTGAGTGAAACCTTATCGCTGATTTCAAATGTGCCGGTAGCCAAACGTGAAATGGAGTGATTCAATCCTATTGTGAATGAGTTCGGTTTGCGACCTCCCATCCACGGCTCGGTAAAGGAGAAGCTATAGCTTTGGTAAGACGCACCATTGGCTTGGGCACTTATAGACAAACGTTGTCCATCACCTGTAGGATAAGGATGCCAGTTTTTGAAGTCAGGTATTTTTCTAACCGAGAAATTATTGAATGTAATTCCAACAGTACCCACGAAACCAAAAGCACCACCCCAGCCTCCGGAAAGCTGCACCTGGTCGTTGGATTGTTCTTCCAGTTCCCAACCTATATCCACTGTTCCGTTGGCCGGATTCGGCTTGATGTCTTGCTGAATTTTCTGTGGATTGAAGAAGCCCATTTGCGACAACTGTTGCTGTGTGCGAATGATGTCAGACCTTCTAAACTTCTGTCCGGGCACGGTGCTTAGTTCGCGTCTGATGACGTGCTCACTTGTTCGTTCGTTACCGGTAATCGTCACCTCTCTGATGGTGGCCTGATCCCCTTCAAAAATCCTCATCTCGATATCAATCGAGTCGCCTTCAACGGCTACCTCTACAGGTGTGATTCTGAAAAACAGGTAACCATCATCCATATACAATCCGCTGATGTCTGGTCCTTTCGGATTGAAGGTGGTCTTCTTATCGATCAACTCACGGTTATATACGTCTCCTTTTTCGATATCAAGAATTTCATTCAGCGTGGAAGCCGTGTGTACGTAATTGCCAGTCCACGTAATGTCCCTGAAATAATATTTCCTTCCTTCATTCACCTTCATTACCACATCCACGCGATCACGAGAGTACCGAACCACGGTGTCGCTAACGATCTCCGCATCGCGGTAACCCAGTGAATTGTAGTATTCGATTAGTTTGAGTTTATCTTCCTCGTACTCCGATCGAATAAACTTCGATGTCGCGAAAATATTTAGTTTGATATTGTCGTTCAGGAACTCCTTCGCCTCCCTCCAGCTTACATCCCGGCTGGAGTCAGTGCTCACGTATTCAGCTACATCTTGGGTTTTCAGGCCAAATATTTTTCCTAGCAGGGTTCTATGGAGCGTGATGCGCGCGTTCTCTTTGGTTTTCTTCATCTTCTTCTTCAGCTTAGAAGATGCAATGTTTGTGTTGCCCTCGAATATGATGTCGTGGACGCGGACTTTTGACTTGATATCAATGTCAATTCTGAGTTTTACGCCACCGCGATTCATGGTATCAGACTCCTGAATGACTTTTACATCGGTATTGAGGAACCCTTTCTTGTAGAAAAACTTTTTTACGGAGAGTTCAGTATTTCGGATCATGGCATCGTTTACAATCTTGCCACGTATCAGATTGAGTTCATCCTTTAGTGATGATATCCTGGCCCTTCTTACGCCAGTAAAATAGAAATCATTAAGTCTTGGCCTTTCAGCCAGTGCAATTGTAAGGTAAACGGTTTGCCCCTCAATTCTGTCTACGAGTATTGTTGCGTCTCCCACTAAACCGTGCTTCCAGAGTTTTCTGATGGCCCCTGAAATCTGGTCACTGGGTATTTTCACCTTGTCACCGATCTTAAGTCCGGTCAACGAGATCATCGCGTTTTTGTCTAACACGTTGAGACCTGTAACCTCTATCCCTCCAATGGTATACTCAACCGGGTTAGCATAATTAAGGGTGCCTTCTGCGGGTATTTGCGAATCTTGCGCACGACTACGCCTGAATTGCGCTGTCGCTACCTGCGATATCAATATGGAAAGCAATACAAGGGGTAAAATTCTTCTCATCTCTTACGCAATACTTTCCATTACTTTTCCAAATCTCCTGTCTCGTGCCTGATATTCACAAATTGCCTCATAGAGGGTTTCCTTTCTGAAGTCCGGCCACAAGGTTTTTGTGATGTACATCTCAGTGTATGCGATCTGCCAAAGCAAAAAATTACTAATCCTCATTTCACCACTTGTTCTGATCAATAGCTCCGGATCAGGAATGCCTTTGGTTTTCAAATACTTCGAAAAAAACTCTTCATTAATATCAGCCTGACTGATTTTTCCATCCTTCAACTCCTGAGCAATCACTTTAGTTGCCTCCACAATTTCCCACCGCCCGCTGTAGCTGAGCGCTAATATCAATGTCAGTCCACTATTATTGCTGGTTGCCTCAATAGCCTCCTTCAGGTTATCCTGGCAGAGTTTTGGCAAGTGGCCAATATCACCAATTGTTTTCAGCTTCACCTGATTTTCATGGAGCGAATTGATCTCTTTTTTGAGTGTATTCACCAAAAGCTCCATCAATCCATCCACTTCCTCCTTTGGCCTCCCCCAATTTTCTGTACTAAAGGCATACAGCGTCAAGTACTTTATGCCCAGTTCCCCACACCCTTCAGTGACGTCTTTTACAGCCTGTATGGCGTTTCGATGTCCAAAAATTCTTGCCGCACCCTTATTTTTTGCCCATCGGCCATTCCCGTCCATGATAACGGCAATGTGCTTAGGCAGATTATTAAAGTCGATATTATCCTTTACTGAGGCCACAAGGGGGCAAAATTAGCCTATTTTTCAAACTTTTCACAAAGCAGATGTCCGCTCTACTTTATGCGTTCAATAGGGATTCTTGGCGCACGGTATGTCGTAGAAAGTGCGGGTAATGGAGATGCCGGTAAAAAAGTAATTGTCGTTGTCGTACTTGTTTCCGTACTGGTAGTTTTTGAATGCCGGATTTTCATCGGAGATATTGTCGAGGTAGTCAAAGAATGTTTTCCTGATTCCGACTTCGAAGGCGATGTACCACTTAGGGTTCAACACATACTTCATGCCTCCGCCAAAAGGAATTGCCATCTGCACATTGCTATACTCAGAAGTTTTATTTTCAACACCTGAGATTCCGAACATACTAAGCCCGGCAAATAAAAAAGGAGTAAATCTCAATCTCCTTTTATCGTCACGCCAGTCCAGAAAGTGATACTCAAATGTCGCTGAGCCTTCCAACAGGAAAATGTTAAATGAGGCATCTCGCTGCTCTGCAAACGGGTCTATGGGTTGTCGATTGTCGGTGGCTGCCAATTTACCCCCAGTCAAAGCCGTTTTAAAGCTGATAACCTTGCTGATGTTTGCTCTGTAAAACGCAGTAGCCGCAGGGCGGGAAGCAGTTAAACTATAGGTTCTTTTTAGATCTCCAGTATAGGTAAACATACCCAACCCGAAACCCAACTCAGATCGTTGTGTGATTTGAGCTTGCAGTGCAAATGACAACAAGATGCAACTCCATGTTAGGACCTGCTTTCGCATGCCATGAAAGCCCGACATTATCTGAATTTTGCCCGGTGGAAAGTAGCACCAAGAATATATGTGAGCTTGAAGCTAGTCACCATGTATATGTCGCGATCTGCTTTGCTACCGCGCAAATTCCCTGGAAACTCACTGCCATATCCCGCCTGAACGTTGACGCCCGGAAGTGCTGACGGGGTCGGGTTCGTAGGATAGCCTGGTATTTCATTGGTCCGGTACGACATTGCTTGGGCCAAAGGACTCCCTAGTACATCCAAGTCAACATAGTTTTGACTCACATCATCAAGGTAATCCGTAAAGGTGTATCGGAATCCAATATCTGCCCAGAGGTCCATAACTTCGTTTATTCTAAAACGTGCTCCCAATCCAAATGGTATGGCCATTTGCAAAGAACTGTAGGGTTTGATTCCAAAATTTACATCGTTTGGATCCAGATCGGAATGTTGACCTTCTGTTCCCAAAGGTCTTAGGTCAACCCATTGCCCTGCCTCGGCCAATGGATTCCCGTTTAAGTCAGTGGCGGGTGCCTGAGCTTGTGGGTTGTGATGAAATGCCGCAACACCAAGAAACGCATAGGGAGTCCACTTCACGCGGCTGATATACGTTGACTGATTCTCGAATAGGTCAAACACAGCAACAACGGAAAGTTCTTTAATGCGATTTCTGAAAGAGAGGTTTCGTTGATATCTGAATACACCATTGCTCAAGTCTCCGGGGTCTGCTGAGTCTGCATCGGAGCCTTTGAGTGTGGCATACATAAATTCTGCTTTAAGGCTATATCTTGGCCCGAATCGATGGATGAATGAAAGGCCAAAACCAGGTCTTGTGAAAGATATATCTGTACTAACCCGCTGAGGTTTTGGCGCCAAATCTCCGTAGTAATTAACAGCGTTAATGCTAAATCCTATCGCATTGTACCTTTTTTCCTTACCAAAGGCTGACTTTCTACCCCGATAGCTTGCAATCCGTTTGTTGTTCTTCTTTATTGATTTTCTATTCAACTGCGCATACCCCTCCGAACCTGCACCGAGCAACAAAGAGACAGAAAGTATCGCCAACCATAATTTTCTCATAGTAAGAGAATTAGCCAATCACAAATCTATCAAATTAATTCCGTATATCCAGTCCCCAATTTAGCTTCTGGCGAAGGGTTTTAAAATAGTGCTGACCCGGCAATTGGATCAAATGAACTTTGAATTTGGCCTTTTTCACTTTGAGATTCACGGATCCATCAATTGACTCGACTCTGGAATCAAGTGAGATCAGGAATTTCTTTGATCTGCCTTCAATGTGAAAAGTGATTTCAGATTCGTTTGAGATGACAATTGGTCTGGCCGTAAGGTTATGAGGACTCACGGGTGTAATCACAAAACTTTCTGACCTTGGATATAATAACGGCCCTCCACAACTAAGTGAATATCCCGTGGAGCCCGTAGGTGTCGACACGATAATTCCGTCAGACCAATAAGAGTTCAACAATTCATTGTCCACAAATACATGGACATTGATCATTGAAGATGTATCCTTTTTAATGATCGTAAAGTCGTTGAGGCTAAAGTTGAGTCCGTCAAACAACTTCTTGTCTGACTCCAGCGAAATAACTGTCCGGGAGTCCGTTTGATAGGTCCCGTTAAACAAGTGTTCAATTGCCTTATCCGTTTCATCTCGACCAATTGTGGCCAAAAAGCCCATGCGGCCAGTATTGATACCCATAATCGGTATCTCATTCTTGCCGATGTATGTGATTGAATCCAGCAGGGTACCATCGCCACCCAATGAAATAAAGGCATCCAAACTCCTTAAGTTCGAACCAAGGTCAAAAGGCGTAATCTTAAACTTATTGAACCTGGTCGGCTTGAGGTATTTGAGAAATTTCTTAGAAACTCTGATGTCGGCCTTCTTCTCCGTCAACAATGAAAACACGCCTTCAACAAATTTTATTTGTTGTCCTTTGACTTCCTTTCCATGGATTCCTATGCGCATACCGGTAGGCTTGGTGGAAATAAACTGACTAAATATTCAGATATCGCATCAACATGTCGATCCTGTCTTTGTCTTCGAAGTCTTTCTTGTCTTCCTGATATCGGCCGATTATTTTATAACTGAATCGCTCTAATGTGGCTGCGATTCTGGTAAGGTCAAGTTGATTGATCTTTATGGTAAGTTTGATTTTTCTTTTGTCCATCGGATCTTCCACTACGATGCTACTCAAAATTTTTGCGTTGTTCTCTTCTACCAATCGACTAATTTCAGCTAGAGAATAATCAATCAAATCGAGTGACAAAACGAGGATACCTCCTGGGATTTGCACAGCGGCTGTTTGAGCAAATGAGGTCATTATATCCTGCACGGTGATAACGCCTTCGTACTCGCCATTTTCGTTTATCACCGCAACCAATTGGAGTTTGTGCTCCCCGGCTATTTTGAGAATATCATAAAAGTGAGAATCCTCACCAACAACGCAATTCTGGCCAACAAGGGCAAAGTCCGCCAATTTCTTTTCAATATCATTGGCCTCAAGAATAATCTCTTCTGAGATAAATCCAAGAAGGCGATTGTTGTCGATCACAGGTAGATGATTGCACCTGAACTCCTCCATCCACACCACAGCCTTGTGAGCATCATCTGACGACTTAAGAGGGGGGATCATGTGATTAATTATCTCCTGTGCAATCATGCTATACGGTTAAAAAGTCTTCCACCATCTCATTAAATTTTTTAGGATGCTCCATCATCGGTGCATGGCAACATTTGTCAATGAATTTTAACTCTGAGTTAGGGATTAACCTATTAAACTCATGAGCGACCATCGGTGGTGTAATGGTGTCATTTAGCCCCCAGACTAACAACGTAGGCACTGTAAGGTTTGGTAGTTCTGTCGCGAGGTTATTGCGTTGCGCAGATTTCGCAATGGCCACGATGCGCATGCACTTGGGAATGCTTTTTGTCGTTTCAAACACCTCGTCTACCAGTTCTTTGGATGCCACATTGGGATCATAGAACGTGTAGGCTACACGTTCACGAATGTAGTCGTAACTCCCCCTTCTCGGATAAGAACCTCCCATAGTGTTCTCAAACAGACCAGAGCTCCCGGTGAGCACCAACTTATCTACCTTCTGCTTATTGTGCAATGTGTAAAGAATGCCGATGTGTCCACCGAGTGAATTGCCCATGATGATCATCTTGTCCAACTTCATCATCTCAACAAACTCTTCCACAAACACGCGAAGGCCCTCAAGGCCAGCCTCCTTTATTGGCATCTCATAAATTGGCAACATGGGGATGATAACTCTGAAGTGTGGCGAGAAACGCGAAACTACCTCCTCCCAGTTGCTAAGTGCTCCAAAAAGACCATGAAGAAGCACCAAGGCCTGACCGCTGCCCTCATCCACATACTTAAACCCACTTTTTTCCTTAACTGCCAAGGCCATCGCTACCTAATTTGTTATAAGTAAACAAAAAAAACCGAACCTTAGAACTGCTTGAATGTTTCTTTAAAAAACGGCAAAATATCTGATACGTAGCCTGAAAGTTCGGTGGCAAACGTAATCGTAAAGGGATATAGTATTGATCCCTCAGTCCATTCAGGCCAAGGTTCAAAATCCATTGAGTCCACAATCCAAAAAAGCACACTCAATAAAAACAGCCATTTGATTCCGCCAAGCGCAGCGCCAAGTATCTCATCTACTACACCAAACATCGTTTTGTCAATAGTAGTTTTGATAAGCTTGCCAAATAAATTGACCAGCACCACGATGATGATGAAAATCAGAAGGAAAGAAAGGTAAGGCAACACGCTCGTATCAGCGTTAAATTCCTTTTGTAGGAATAACATACCTTCACCCATCAACTTAAACCCACCAAAGATGCCCAATACAATAGCCAACAGGGAGATCAGGCCCATAAGGAATCCGTTGCGATAACCTTTATAAATTCCGATTAACAGGATGATCGCAATTACAATATCAAGCTTGTTCAAGCGGAGAGAAGCTGTTTAACGATTTCAGATATGGCTTTGCCTTCAGCTTTTCCTGCCAGAGATTTTGTTGCTTGTCCCATCACCTTGCCCATATCCTGCGGGCCTGTAGCTCCAACTTTTTGAATGATGGCCTTGAGCTCGTTGGTCAGTTCCTCGGTAGTCAATTGTTTGGGGAGGTACCGCGAAATAATCTCAAACTCAAACAATTCCTTCTTATACAGGTCGTCTCTGTTCTCACTTTTGAATATTTCAGCCGACTCCTTTCTTTGTTTTGCGGCCTTCATCAGCAACTTATCCTCAGTCTCTTTGTCCAATTCACCCGATTTGCCTTTTTCTGTTTCAGCTAGAAGGATCATGGATTTGATGGCGCGCAAAGCTGTTAGTTCCTCTTTTTGCTTGTTAAGCATAGCTGACTTGATATCGCTATCAATTTGTTGCTTCAGGCTCATGGCTTTCGGGTTCGTGTTGTAATTTTAACTGCAAATATAAATCCGTTGGGTGACAATCGATATGACACGGCTAAGTGTAAATATTAATAAAATAGCTACCCTGAGAAATGCCAGGGGAGGAAATAACCCTGATGTAATCAAGGTAGCGCAGGATTGCGAGGCCTTTGGCGCACAAGGTGTCACCGTACACCCCCGACCTGATGAAAGACACATTCGTTACCAGGATGTGATTCAGCTAAAGAAAGTAGTCAAGACCGAATTTAATATTGAGGGTTATCCCGATGAGCGATACCTTAAACTGGTAAGTGAG
>DAORAG010000095.1:0-9083 GCA_035344095.1 Cyclobacteriaceae bacterium
GTTATTCAATTAACACTTCGATACAACAGGACGTGAAGTTGATCGCGTCAATACCTGGTTGCTCCAACGAAATCATGAAATCAATCCTAACCGTTGAAGAGGGCCCTCTTGCCGATTTCACTTTTAATAACGGTTGCGTTGAGACTTCTATCCTGTTCACAAACACAACCGCAGGGCCGGTGACCGGCTATTCGTGGGACTTTGGGGACGCAAACGTGTCGAGTCAAACAAACGGACAGAACACCTACACCGGTTTTGGAGTGTATGATGTTACACTTACCGCTAGCAACGCTGTAGGCTGTAACAATTCGACCACAAAACCTATCACCATCTATTCAAAACCCCAACCGGATTTCTCAATTGATCTTCCGCCATTTTCCTGCAGTGGGTCTCCTTCCCAGTTTAACGACCTGACCCCTAATCCTACCGATAGTAATTTATCCAGTTGGACCTGGAGTTTTGGTGATCCTTCAAATGGTACATCAACAACAAGAAATCCGTTGTATACTTATAGTAATGCTGGAAGTTATGATGTGCAGCTTGATGTGATCACTAATTTCGGATGCTCCAACGCTGTTCAGAAGACGATCAATATCGCGCAATCACCACCATCGGGTTTTTCATTCAACCCTGCCTGCGTCAACCAGGGAACAGCATTTACACCGAATGCGATTAATGGAATTAACTCCTGGCAGTGGGCGATAGGTACGGCTACCTACAGTTCGCCAAGTCCAACCCATGTCTTCTCGTTTCCATCAACTTATAATGCCCAACTGACTGTTACCGGTGCCAACGGTTGTGTGGCGATCTCGTCACAGCCGATAACTGTGCCGGCAGTTCCATCGCTCGACTTTTCTGCGTCCAACTTGTGTGAGGATCAGCCAGTGGAATTCATGGATGCAACACTGATTGGGTTGGATGTTCCGGTCTCATGGGCGTGGGAGTTCGGCACCGTGGGTACTGCGTCTGGAAAAAATCCAAGTTTCACTTTTGATGATCCAGGTTCTTATCCCACCAGAATGACTGTGACAAATCAATCGGGTTGCAAATATTCGATTTCCAAAAATATTTCAGTTGTTACGTCACCGACAGCCACGTTTACTGCTACTCCGCAGATCGGGACTGCACCATTGGTAGTGCAACTGACTAACACAACCACCAATTCAAATTCCCAATTGTGGACTATCAACGGTACCGGGGAGACAAGCACGGATGATTCACCAACCTTCACTTTTAATAATTTGGGTGATTATGTGATCGATCTCACAGTTACAAATGATCAGGGATGTGAAAGCACAACGAGCAAGACAGTATCTGTTGTTATTCCCACGCTGGATCTGGAATTAACGTCATTGACTGTTGTGCCAGCCGCAACTGGAGAACAAAGACTTTTGGTGTCGGTGAAAAATAATAGCAACTCCACCATTGCTGGCCCGAAGCTGGCGGTTGATATCGCAGGTCAGGCTATCATCAATGAACTCCTTAACGTCACGCTGCTTCCCGGAGCTACGCATACTCAGATGTTGGCTACACAAGTGGTTGGTGCGCGTGGAGATCTGGATTACATCTGTGTTGAAATCGTGCTTGATGGAGATTTTAATAAATCGAATAATAAGAAGTGTGTTGGTGCTCGTTCAATTTCTGTTCTTGATCCATACCCAAATCCAAGTGCTGAGACAATTAATCTGGAATGGATATCTCAAAAAAGTGGCAATGCCGAAGTCTACATTTTTAGTTCTACAGGTAATAAGGTTTTTGAAAACGCCTTCTCTGATTTTCAGCCTGGACTCAATCGGGTTGCGGTGGCTGTTGACAAACTTAATCCTGGTATTTATTACCTCCTTTTCGTTACTGGGGATAGCCGTAGAAGCTTTCCGGTCGTAATTCGGAGGTAAGGCCGAAAAAGTCACCTATTCTCAATAAATCGCTGTATTCTTCATATTTTTATCTCGGGTTTGTTTCACATTCACGGGACATAATTTATGAAAGTAAAACTTGACGCTACCGATCGAAAAATTCTGGAGATACTACAGTCTGACTCAAATATCACCAACGCTCAGTTGGCGCAGGAAATTGGACTGTCACCAGCTCCTACCTTGGAGCGAGTGAAAAAATTGGAAAACGCCAAAGTGATTAAAAGCTACCACGCCAATGTAGATCTTGCAAGTGTCGGATTAGGAGTGAGTACTTTTGTTATGGTCTCGCTAAAGGGACATAATAAGGATAATATTCAGAAGTTTATTGATGCGGTGAATAAGATCGATGAAGTGGTAGAGTGTCATCATCTCACCGGGCAGTCTGACTTCATCCTCAAAGTAGTCAGTTCCGATATCCAGGCGTACCAAACGCTTATGCTTGAAAAGGTGTCCAATATCGATGTAGTAGACAATATGCAGTCAATGGTCATCCTTTCCACCTTCAAAGACAGCAAAGTAGTACCCATTCCATGATGGCTGCAGAAACAGAGAAAAGCCTGGTATTAACCAAAAGTCAGGTCGAACAAAAGATCAGGAGAATCGCTTTTGAAATTTATGAACACAATTTCAAGGAGAAGGTGGTGATTGTTGCGGGCATAGATGGTCAAGGGTATTTGCTGGCGCAATTGATTGCTAAGCAATTGGAAGCTATTTCTCCGATCGAGGCAAAACTGGTGAAAGTCAGTTTAGATAAGCTAGCCCCATCACAGAGCGAGGTGACAATTGATAGTGACGAGAAAGAAATAAAAAGAAAATGTATCATCCTGGTGGATGACGTTTTAAATACAGGTAAGACGATTGCGTTTGGGATGAAGCCTTTTCTAAATGTTGAATTAAAAAAAATAGAGGTGGCGGTGTTGGTAAACCGGAGCCACACGCTCTTTCCTATCTTACCCACCTATACCGGTTTTGAACTTTCGACAACGCTAAATGAACATGTGGAAGTGATGTTGGGAAAGAAAGCTGCCGTTTACCTTCATTAAACTAGTAAATAGAAATCGTGTCAGTTCACAAGCAAGAACTAAAGAAGATCACCACGCACCAACTTCAGGAGATGAAGAATAGAGGTGAGAAAATAGCAATGCTGACAGCTTATGACTACAGCATGGCCAAAATCATTGATGCTGCCGGAATAGACGTAATTCTTGTGGGCGATTCGGCATCAAATGTGATGGCAGGAAATGAGACCACACTGCCTATCACGTTGGACCAAATGATTTACCACGCAACATCAGTTGTGAAAGCGGTGAAAAGAGCATTGGTTGTTGTCGATATTCCCTTCGGCTCTTATCAGGGAAGCTCTGGCGAGGCGCTGCGATCTTCCATTCGCATTATGAAGGAAAGCGGAGCTCATGCCGTCAAACTCGAAGGGGGAAGTGAGATAAAGGACTCGGTGCTGAGAATTTTAAGCGCGGGTGTTCCGGTGATGGGTCATCTCGGCCTCACCCCACAATCGATTTATAAATTCGGAACATACACGGTACGCGCCAAAGAAGAAGCAGAAGCACAAAAGCTGCTCGAAGATGCTAAGCTCTTGGAGGAATGTGGATGTTTTGGAATTGTGCTTGAAAAAATTCCCGCAAAGCTCGCAAAGAAAGTTTCAGAATCCGTGAACATCCCAACGATTGGCATTGGAGCCGGCCCTGACACCGATGGCCAGGTGCTGGTAATGCAGGATATGCTCGGCATCACTATGGAATTCAAGCCGCGGTTTTTAAGGCGCTACGCTGATTTGCAGGGTGTGATCAACAAGGCTGTCAACGATTACGTGACCGATGTGAAAGCAAAAACTTTCCCAAGCGAGAAGGAACAGTATTGATTTACTTGCAAATCGCAATTTTTACCGTCTCTGTTTCTCCATCTCCAAACCACACGACTCCATAGTTGCCGTAAATTCCAATCCCTATTCCTTTCCACTCTACTTTCTCCCATGTGCCTGAGTTGATCAACAATGGATTGTGCCCAGGGCTTTTTTTCCATCCGTCCAAGCCCTCATCTGCTGTAGCGGGGTCGGAACTGTAATACGCAATTTCAAACCCGTTGCCTTCGTAACCAGCGATTTCTTTTGGTTTGTCCCACATACAGCTGGCCTTGGCGTGGTCGGAAGTGTAACAGCAGGAGCTCCAACTCCCTTTGTCAGACCAGCTATGTGGATTACATTCTCCGCGGTTGGCGTAGTCATAGTTTTCCATCAAATCTCTAACATGTGTTTGAGCAACTTTTGTAAGCTTTGCTGAGTATGGTATGGTTTTAAGCCTTTTACTTTTGCGATAATCCATAATCAAGTCGTAGAGTTTCTTCTCTTCAGAAGTCAGACAAATATCTTCTGCTGGTGGAAGGGGCGTATTGAGTAGAAGCAATGAGGAGAAAATAAGGGCAAAATTCATGGCTATTTCGGTTGCAATAAGGTTGTAACGATAAATATGCCAGAAAGGTCTTTCCGCTCACATTTTAAGCGAATTTTTTTAATTTCGCCCTTCCTCTCGAGTCGGTTTCATGGGAGGAACATTGGCTTACACTCCGAAATAAGTAAGGGCCGCTGGAAGAACTTACAACTTTAACAATTAACCAATGAGTGCTAAAATCACAATCAGTAACGGAAAACTAAATGTGCCGGATAATCCCATAATTCCCTTCATTGAGGGTGACGGCACGGGTGTCGATATATGGCCAGCGTCAAAACATGTTTTTGATTCGGCAGTAGCGAAAGCCTATGGAGGCAAAAAGAAAATTGAATGGCAGGAGGTTTTTGCCGGGGAGAAATCATTCAACAAAACAGGTAGCTGGCTTCCTGACGAGACCCTTGATGTTTTTAGAGACTGTTTAGTCGGCATCAAAGGCCCACTTACTACACCTGTTGGTGGAGGGATGCGTTCGCTGAACGTGGCACTGCGTCAAGAGCTTGATCTGTATGCTTGCGTGAGGCCGGTGCGCTGGTTTTCAGGTGTGCCTTCTCCTGTGAAGGAACCTCAAAAGACGGATATGGTCATTTTCCGCGAAAACACAGAAGATATTTACGCAGGAATAGAATTCCAGGAGGGAACGGAAGACAATGCTAAGTTTTTGAAGTTGTTCCAGGAAAATTTTGGAAAGCGTTTTGATAAAATCAGATTCCCGAAAACAGCAGGTATTGGTATCAAGCCCGTTTCCAGAGAAGGCACCGAACGTTTGGTTAGATCGGCTATTGAATACGCTGTACAACATAAGAAGCCTAGCGTAACCCTTGTGCATAAAGGAAACATCATGAAGTTTACCGAAGGTGCATTCCGCGACTGGGGTTATGCATTAGCCAAGAACGAATTCGGAGCAACACTGTTGGATGGTGGGCCATGGATGGAAATTAATCAGGCGGGGCATAAGATTGTGGTCAAGGATGTGATCGCGGATGCTTTTCTGCAGCAAATATTGTTGCGTCCGGATGAATATTCAGTAGTTGCTACCTTGAACCTTAATGGTGACTACATCTCAGATGCTTTGGCTGCAATAGTGGGAGGAATTGGAATTGCTCCTGGTGCAAACATTAACTATGTGACGGGTCACGCGATTTTTGAGGCTACACATGGTACCGCGCCAAAGTATGCCGGACAGGATAAAGTTAATCCGGGATCTGTGATCCTTTCTGGTGTGATGATGTTGGAGCACATGGGCTGGCAGGAAGCAGCTGACTTGATCGTCAAAGGTCTTGAGTCATCCATTTCTTCGAAACGGGTGACCTATGATTTCCACAGGCTCATGGAGGGAGCAACACTGTTGAAATGCTCTGAGTTTGGTCAGGAAATAGTGAAGAATATGTAATTGATAATTTATCACGAATGAAACCCTGGCCTCAATCAGGGTTTCTTTTTTTTATAGTAAATCCAAAGACATGCATCGACTGTTGATCATCTTATTGTTCACGGCATCATTGAGTCAAACTTTTGCACAGAAACGAGCCCTCGACTATGGAATAAAAATCGGTGTACTTTCCCCGGGAGCTTATAATTCAATTACCGATGTGGCAGGTGTGAAGGTCGGACATGTTACCTTGATTAAAGGGGATGACGTGAGAACTGGAGTCACAGCAATACTTCCGCACGATCAAAACATTTTTCAATACAAGGTTCCTGCTGGTGTATTCATTGGGAATGGTTTTGGAAAGCTTGCAGGCACCACCCAAGTGGAGGAATTAGGTAATCTTGAGTCTCCGATCATTCTCACCAACACGCTGAGTGTTGCACAAGGAATCGAGGGAGTGATTGACTATACATTTTCGTTCGAGGACAACAAAAATGTGCGATCGGTGAATGCAGTGGTGGGGGAGACGAATGATGGTGGATTAAATGATATTCGAGGCCGACACGTGACCAAACAACATGTTTTGGAGGCCATTAAAAATGCTAAAAGTGGAAAGGTTGCCGAAGGATCTGTAGGTGCTGGCACTGGAACAGTTTGTTTTGGATTCAAGGGAGGCATTGGCACATCATCACGAGTCTTGCCAAAAGAACTAGGCGGATATACGGTTGGTGTCCTTGCGCAAACCAATTTTGGAGGCGTGCTGGAAATTGATGGAGTTCCGGTAGGGGTCGAGTTGGGGCAGTATGCATTCAAACCGCAAATCGAAGGATCACCTGATGGATCATGCATGATGGTAGTGGCTACCGATGCACCGCTGGATGCGCGAAACCTGAAGCGAGTCGCAAAACGTGCCATGATGGGGCTTGCGAAGACGGGCGGTATAGCTTCAAACGGAAGTGGAGATTACGTCATCGCCTTTTCAGCCAACGAAGCTGTTCGTATACCTTACAACACAATGCAACCAACAGGTACGTACACTTTCCTTCACAACGATTACATGAGCCCGATCTTCATGGCCACTATTGAAGCTACCGAAGAGGCTATTATCAATTCACTGTTTGCTGCAACTGACGTGGGCAAGGCGTACGATGGACAGCTTGTTAAGCCCCTGCCGGTTGAGAAAGTGATGGAGATAATGAAGCGATACAATAAATTGAAATAGGATTTATTGTGTTCTCTATTAGCGGTCGTGACTGCAAACGATTGCCTTACCGACATTTCGATTCTATCATCGATCATAAGTAACAAATCTTTCTCTTTAACTTTTCTTATTCGTTTAACTTTTGACGGTCAATACCAAACAAAAGTTAACCGTTAAAAAAAAATTTCATCATCCTGGTTGGGGTATCAAGTCCATTATTTACTTTCGAGGTTACCTGTAACTACTAGTTGATGCTTTTTTCGTTTTTGGCTTACTCGAGTTCATCGACTACGATGCCAAATGGTCAATCACAACACTGTATTTCATCGTGTCAAGATGGAATGCATAGCTATTCAAAAACTTTACAATCAAATAATATGAGGAAACGAGGATCCCTTGTGTATTCATTGTTGTTCGTTGCACTTGCTGTATCCACAATAGGGTGCAAGAGCAAGAATGACGATCCACAGCCGCCAGAGCTCAGTGAACAGGAAAAGGTAGTCGCCATCCTCACTTCCGGGACTGCGATCTGGACTCCTCCAACAGCAAGTGGAGTTACGCTGGCTGGAATTGATGTGACAGAAGAGTTTTTTTCGGGCTTTACAATTCGCTTTACCGGCAATCAACTTTTTACCACCGGGAGCACACCCGTTTGGCTAAGACAAGATACTTGGCAGTTTAAACCTGGAACATCGAATATCATTATAAGAGGGCAGGACAATAAGGAAGTCACCATTACCAGTATTTCAGAAACCCAGTTAATACTCACGCTGGATTGGACTGAAACGACATTTGGAGGGCGCAATAATTCCCTGCCTGGCCGCTATTCATTCACGCTCAACAAATAGACCTTTCTGAAAACGACTAAACTGAACTTGAACCGTAAACTAAATATGAAGTCTAATTCTCTACCAAGGCTATTGCTTCTTAATGCAGTCGTCTTAATTTTTTCATTTAATGGGTATAGCCAAAATAAAACCCTTGGCGTTGGCGTAGTCACGCCCAATTCAAATGCGGCACTTCACGTAGAATCACCAACCAATAATCAGGGTGTAATCTTTCCAAGGCTAACTACCGCGCAGCGAACTGCGATGACGTTGGCTGCCGGTGACAAGGGTGTAACTGTTTATGATACAGACTTAAACTCGATGCTGACCTGGAATGGTACAGCATGGTCAAGTTCGGCTAAACTCATTTATCCCTATGCCGACAACTTTACTTCTACTACCGGTACCCCCGATCTTTTTAAAATTTCATATGACAATGCCGAAAACAAACGAGTAGTAAGAATAGAGAACAACAACGCAACCAATGGCTCAAGTGCATTGAGTGTATTGAATGTTGGAGCAGGCATAAGTGGTTATTTTCAAATTAATAATGCCGCATCTTCGTCATCTGCAATCTATGGAACCACCAATTCAGATGCTGGTGGCGCGCTTGCTCCTCCAGGAGTTTATGGAGAGTCTACAGGTACCGGTTCACTGGGAGGTGTATTTCGTATTCAAAATGCGGCCAACACATTTCCTGCACTTTTTGCAGAAAGTATTGGATCCGGTCCCTCCATTAGTGCACGAAAGACTTCTGGGGGAGGACCTGCGCTGAGAGCGGTCAATGAAGGATCAACTGATGGTTTTGCGGGATATTTCCAAAACACAAGTGCCACAAATACTTTCCCGGCAATTCAAGCTACATCCGCGGGAGCAGGTTCAGCAGTCAGAGCCTTCATGGACCCAGCTGCTGGTGATGGTCCTGGCGTTGACATTTTTATGCAAAAGACATCCAGCACTTCTCCTGGTCTTCAAATCTCTGCGGGTCACCTGGGTAGGGGCGTTGAGGTGAACGTGAGTAATGCAGCAACTACAGCTGCAGCTATTTATGCCAATAACGGAGGTAATGGTTTTGGCCTTCACGCTGTAGCCAACACAACGGCATTTGGCGCTTCTGCCGTCTATGGTGAACAATTCGGAACCGGTGATGCCGCTGGCGCTTTTAGAATTAATAACACTGGAAATAACTTTGCCGCCCTATACGGTGAGACAAATGGGTCAGGAACGGGAAGTTCTGCTGTTAGAGGTTTAAATCTGGGCGCGGGTAATGGTGCGTATTTCAGAAAAAATGGCTCATCTGCAAAT
>DAORAG010000096.1:0-9074 GCA_035344095.1 Cyclobacteriaceae bacterium
TAGGGTTTGCGTTCTTGAAAAGCAAGGCAGCATCCAGATCGGCATAAAATATTTCCTGCTTGATTCCAAAATCTCTTACCACGGACGATTTTACTTTCCCCATTGTTCCCAAAACCCTATCGCCCTTGGTTAATGTCATGCCGTATTCCAACAATGGATCATCACTCTTTTGTTGTGAAACGTTGGATACATGCGACTTCAGAAGAATATTGGTTACTTGCTGCGCAAGGTCAAAGTACGTTGTCTTTCTTGGCTTCGCCAGCCAGTTTTCAGCTGCGGTGTTTCCACTGATATACATAGCCAATCGCTCGCGCTCCTGGTATCCCTTTTCTTCTTTCCAATAGATCTTACCAAACTCAAAAAACTTCAGATCCCTTTGCCTGCGGTTGATGTTGTGCGCGCATACTTCAAGTCCCGTGAATAGCATACTTTGTCGTAATATGCCCTGCTCCTCACTTAGTTTATTCAATATTTCAACTGGTTCCCCATCTACCAGCGGTTTTGCATTTTGATAATAACGTGCGTTGGTCAATGAGTTGGTGAGGATCTCATAGAATCCATTTCCTGCAAGCATCTCACCGATTGTCCTTTTATAAGTATTGATATCCTGTGCCGGAAAATCAGCCAGGTAGCTAGTGCCTGCATTGGCTCCCAATTCAATGTTATCGAAACCATAGATTCTGAGCACTTCTTCCGCTATATCAGCTTCCTGCATCACATCCACGCGATAAGGAGGTACCGATACCGTCAAAGTTTCTTTGTCATCGTTTACAACCTCAATGTCAAGGCTGCTAAGGATTGCTTTGATGCGATCATTCGGTATGTCCTTCCCGATCAATCGGGTGATGTTCTTGTATTTAACCTTAAAGACTCTATTCTCAATTTTCTGAGGATACACATCCACCAATTCAGACGAGATAGTGCCACCTGCAATCTCCTTAATGAGAAGAGCAGCTCTTTTTACGGCATACACATTCAGATTGGGATCTGTACCGCGCTCGAATCTGAATGATGCATCGGTTTTGAGTTGATGATGCATGCCGGTTTTTCGGATATAGTTTGGATTCCAATATGCGCCTTCCAGGAAAATGCTTTTTGTTTTTTCAGAGACACCTGACTTCACTCCACCAAATACACCTGCGATACACATTCCTTCTTTGGCGTTGCAAACCATTAGGTCATCGGCAGTAAGTGTCCTCTCCTTCTCATCCAGTGTTACAAATTTTGTTCCAGCGGGTAGTTTCTTAACTACCACTTGGTTGCCAGTTACTTCTGCCGCATCGTAGGCGTGCAGTGGCTGGCCCAGCTCGTGGCAAATAAAATTGGTGACGTCAACTACGTTGTTGATCGGAGTGAGGCCGATTGCCTTCAGCCTGTTCTTCATCCACTCAGGAGATTCTTTGATCGTAACGTCTGAAATGGTAACCCCGGCAAAACGCGGACATCCCCGTGCGTCTTCAACGGTTACAGGAATAGGCAATTTGTTGTTATCGGGTTTAAATGAATCAACAGATGGCCATTTTAGAGAGCTTCCTTTGTATGCCTTAATATCACGTGCGACTCCGATATGCGATGCTGCATCCGCTCGGTTGGGTGTTAATCCTATTTCGAAGACAAAATCACTCTCAACAGGATAGATTTCAGTGGCAGGTGTGCCATTGGACAAATTGGTATCCAAAACGATAATCCCATCATGGCTTTCACCCAATCCAATTTCATCCTCTGCACAAATCATTCCCTCCGAACTCTCTCCCCGGATTTTTGCTTTTTTAATTGTGAAAGGCTCTCCGTTGGTTGGGTAGATCGTAGTGCCGGGTGTTGCAACGATTACTTTCTGGCCTTTGGCCACATTAGGTGCTCCACACACGATTTGTGCGGGTTGATCCTGCCCAACATCTACAGTAGTAAGCGAGAGCTTGTCGGCATTGGGGTGAGGCTGACAGGTCAAAACCTCTCCTATAACCAGCCCCTTAAGTGCTCCGGGAATCGACTCAAAAGGCTCAATGCCCTCAACTTCCAATCCAGTGGAAGTCAAAATTTTTCCCAATTCCTCGGGTGTCTCGGAGATGTCAATGTATTGCTTGAGCCAGTTGTAAGAAATCTTCATCGAAATGCCGGAAAATAAGCTTCAAAAATAAATAAAAGTCTGCTAAAGAGGTTGATCAGCAACCCCCAAATTGACTGTGAATCTGGGGTTTATTTGTAATTCTTTTCACCCGCACGAATGGCTACGTGTAGTATGTTTTCTCGGGGTGGGAATGGGCATGAGAATTTGTCGGAATAGGCACAATACGGATTGTAGGCCTTGTTAAAATCAAGGAGAATAGAAGAACTGCCAGGGACCTTTCTCAGATCGAGATATCTGCCTGCTCCATAGGTTTCATTGGCGCTGGTTTCATCGGCAAACGCCAAAAACAGGGTGCCGCGGTTTGGACCTTGCTCCATAATCTCAAGGATCAGCAGTCTGCATTTTACCCCTGACAATGAAAAATCAGCGTAAGCATATTCGAGGTACTTGCTTTCAAGTCCGTCATTGGTGGTAAGCAGCACTACATTTTTGTCTTCGATGGGGGTGAGGTTTGCGCTAATGCGAAAGGAAGGATCCGGATCAAAGTACTTCAGGCCGGTGAATTCATTAGCTCTTCCGGCAAATGGAAAATCATCCCTTGTCATTGATAGATCTTTGTCTTCGCGGAATTTTTTAATCTCTTCCATGTATTGTTCACCGCCCTGACTGTCTTGTAACGAATAAATCGTAATCGCTACAAGCGAAATGATTCCAACAATGAAAATGATTCGGCTGCGCGACATATCAAGGTGCAATCACAGACACTGAATCTATCAATGTCTTCATGTGCTTGTCGTAGATTCTAAAAAATGAAGGCAGGGCATAATCCGAGAAACCGCTCGGGCCATTGGCTAGCACGCAGATAGCAATTTTCTTTGAGGGATGTATGGCCACCTCACTGCGATAACCATTCACATAGCCGCCATGATAAGCCAAAGTATCTTCTTGAAATTGAATGACACGCCACCCTAGCCCATAGTATGATCTTTTTATACGGCTCCAGCGGTTAAAATTTCTGTTCTTGGCGGTGGCTTTCACATGGGGGCTGTACAGTTGTTCAATCGTGCCAGGAGAAATTACATCACTTCTGTAGCCCAACATGGCGACCATCCACTTGGCCATATCGGTGATGCTGGCATTGATGCCACCAGCGGGGGCAGCGTTGTAATAAGTGTCGGAGATTGGTATTGGCTTCCATTGACGACCGCGATACAGATGAGGTTGTGCTACATTGGTGCGTGAGATAATGTCGTCATAGGTCAGCGATGCATCGGCCATAAAAAGAGGGCCAAAGACATGAGCTTTCATTGCCTGCTCGAAAGTCGAATTTGTGGCCTTACTTACAATCGAGTCAAGGATGCTATACGCAACGTTCTGGTAGCTATACACCTTTCCTGGCTGAGCGATCAGTTCCACCTGATGCAGCTCATTGAGCATATCTGCGAGTGTGCGCCCATCTTCAATCAGATTCGTATAGGTATGGTAGGGGAAGCCAGTGGATTGTGAGAGCACATGTCGGAGTTGAAGTGCGTCTGTGAATTCAGCCGGGCTTAGGTCAAATCCGGCAATGTATTTTGTGACAGGGTCCTGCCAATGCAAAATGCTGTCTTCAACCAAAATTCCAGCGAGAGTGGCGGATACAGGCTTGGATACGGATGCAAGTCTGAAAATAGTATGAGCATCTACCGAGTCCTGCTTTTCCACATTCCTGACGCCAAAGCCTTTCAGGAAAACGATCAATGAGTCTTTGACGATGGCAACAGCGGCACCGGGTGTGCCAGTTAAGGCCAATGATTCTTTGATGTATTGTTCATATTCACTCACTACAGCATCAAATGGGGTCGCAGAGGCCGTGTTGCGCTCTGCAACAGCCTCATTTATTATCGGGGTGTCAGGGGTAGTGTAGTAGATGAAGACAAGGAAAGCGGTGACGGAGATCAGCAAGATGACTATGAGTCTCTTCATTTCAGGCTTTTTTTCGTTCGGATGTGCAGGTTACAGAATCCCATCATCTGCAAAGCTATAATATTTTTGGTTGGCAACGATCAGATGATCAAGTAGTTGAATTTCCAAGACCTTCCCAGCGTCTTTTAATTTTTTGGTAAGTGTGAGATCACTTTGACTTGCAGTGAGGTTGCCCGATGGGTGATTATGAACCACTATGATGCCACTGGCAAGTTCCTCGAGGGCCAATTTGTATATGATCTTCGGGTCAGCAACTGTGCCGGAAACCCCTCCCTCACTGATTCGTTTCTTCTTTAGTAGTCTATTTGCCCTATTGAGCAGCAGCACCCAAAACTCCTCGTGTGGCAGATCTTCCAAATCGCCTCTCACAAGCTCAAATGCATCCTTCGATCCTGTTATTTTCGGTTTTTCTTCCAGGTCCACTTCCTTCCGCCTTCGACCCAATTCCATAGCCGCCACAATGGCGATGGCCTTAGCCTCTCCAATGCCCTTGTTCTTCATCAAGTCCTTTACGTTGAGTCGCGCCAGCTCATTGAGATTGTTTCCCGCAGATTGCAATACGAGCTTGGCAACTTCCACAGCGCTCAGTGAGCCGGTGCCTGAGCCAATCAAAAGGGCAATCAATTCAGCGTTTGAGAGGGATCCTTGACCCTTTTGAAGCAACTTTTCTCGCGGCCTGTCTTCTGCCGCCCAACTTTTGATGCCAAGAGGTTTGGTTGAGCCTTTCACGTTGGGAGTCAAATATTGAATTTTTTAGCCAATAAAAAACCCTCCCTCATGATCGATTTCCGAAAACAAGGAAGGGAAAAATATATTGGTTAAACTCCTTAAGCGAGTTTGTTAACGTGCTTGGTCAGCCTGGATTTCTGGTTTGCAGCCTTTTTCCAGTGGATGATGTTCTTTTTTGCGAGTTTATCAATCATCGAAGAAACATCTTTCAAAAGGGTTTCTGCCTCATTTTTGGAGGTAGTTGCCAACAATTTCTTGGTTGCTGTACGAGTTGTTTTGTGCTGATAGCGGTTCCTAACGCGCTTTTTCTCGTTTGACCGAATTCTTTTCTCTGCTGATTTATGGTTTGCCATAAGCTTTTTTCCAAATGGACTGCAAAGGTAAGATCATTGGGGATATTTGCAAAGTCCTATTAGACTCATTTTGGGCCTATTTCGCCTTCAAACAATAACCAAACATTGGGGTCGAGCGTCAGCTTTTGAGGTTTTTTGGCCAAAGGTTTGGCCAGGGACACCGTCCGATTATCCAGTCGGAGGGAGATCACTTCTTTTTCTCCATTTGTGGTCTCTATCTCAATTTCCAATGCCGTATTGTAGACGTCCTTTTGGATCTGTTCAACGGATATATTTAGCATCTTTTTTCGGGCATCATAGGTCCATTTGGCGGATAGCACCGGATGACCTGGACGAGTCAGCCACTGATCGAAAAATTCTTTTAGATCCTGATTAGAGACATCCTCCATCACTTTTCGGAAATCATCAGTCATGGCGTTACTGTATTGATATTGTTGGTAATAACTATTGATTCCTTTCCAAAATGTTTCATCACCAACCTTTTTACGAAGCATATGCAGAAACCAACCGCCCTTTTCATATGAATTGGTGTTGAGCACAAGGGTGATATCAGCGTAAGTAGTGTCAATCACCGGGCTCGGATTGCTTCTGAAGTAAGTCAGAACATCATTTCTGTTTTCCTTCATGTGCTGCATAAGGCGTTGCTTACCATATGCATGCTCGAGATACAGGCCGGTGAAGTAGGTAGCAAATCCCTCGCTCAGCCATACGTGATACCAGTCCAGCTCAGAGGCTGAATCTCCAAACCACTGGTGAGCTACCTCATGCGCTATCAGATTTTCCCTTTCATTTTTTCCGGTGACTGAATTCTCAAAGTAAAAAATGTTACTGGCATTTTCCATTCCTCCGTATCGGGTGGTGGACTGCACGTTGGCCAGTTTCTTGAACGGGAAGGCGCCCAGTTCATCGGTGAAGTAATCAGTGATCTGCGCGGCAATTTTATAGTCGGCAAACCCGGCTTCTTTATTTTGCGGATACACCCAGGTTTCTATCGGAACGCCATCCACCATTCCGGCTGTACTTATAGCAAACCGAGCGACACCAATCACCATCACTTTGGTGGGAATGGCTTTATCCTCTTTCCATTGTACCCATGTTCTTCCTTCAGGCAATTCCTTTTTCTCTATCAGCACGCCATTGGCAATGGTCTGGTAGTGACTTGGCGCACTCACGATGAACTCACAGGTAGCTTTGTCGTACGGATGGTCAATGCACGGCAACCAATGGTGCGCCCTGTTTGGCCAATTGTCGCCAAACATGGTTCGGTCGCCAAACTTGTTTTTACTGATAATCAGCCCGTCTTTTGGTTGGCCAGAATAGTTGATCAGAAATGAGAGCTCATCACCCTCACTAACTTTCCCAGGTTTTATCAAAAGTCGTTCACCGGTATGATAAAAATTAACCGGCTTGCCTTCACTTGTCACAGACTGAACTGTCATCCCGGTTCCATCATCCCGTTTTGCAACCAGGTCAAGTTCAAACTGATCAAGGGAATTTCTGAATAAAATTGTAATTTCCGAGGAGCCTTTGATAATGTTGGTGCTGTCGTTTACCTCGATCGTAAATCGATAGTGTTGTATATCAATATTGTAATTGCGAGGATAGGGGTCAGTTCCCCATGCAAATTGAACGACAAAAAACAGAAACGTAGGTATATAGAGTCTCATCTATGTAAATCAGGTTGTGAATCGAAAACGAAAAATACTTCTCATTTGTTTAGCGATACCCATGTTTGGCTATGTGTGGGGATTTTACGGACATAAGCGGATCAATCGATTGGCCGTATTTACTCTACCGCCTGCAATGATAGGTTTCTATAAAAAGAATATCGAATACCTCACGGAAGAATCCGTTGCACCAGATAGAAGAAGGTACGCAGTTGAGGACGAGGCACCGCGTCACTATATCGACCTGGACGAGTATGGAGACAGCGCGGCTTTCAAACTTCCAAAATACTGGTCGCAAGCTGTGGAGAAATTTGGAGAAGATACACTGATGGCTAAAGGCATTGTGCCATGGCATATACAGACCATGTACTACAAGCTGAAAGACGCTTTCATGGTCAACGATCCTTCTGCGATACTGAGGGTATCTGCAGAGTTGGGTCACTACGTGGCCGATGCAAACGTGCCTCTTCATACGACCAGCAACTATGATGGCCAGCTTACTGGTCAGTCTGGCCTTCATGGGCTGTGGGAATCTCGGTTGCCGGAGCTCTTTGCCAAGGATTATACCTTTTTTGTGGGTAAGGCTGACTATGTTTCAGATGTAGGTTCCCGCGCATGGTCTGCGGTTGTAGGAGCAAATGCAGCATTGGATTCAGTGCTTGCCATTGAAAAGGACTTGTATTCAAGGATCGGAACGAAAAAATATAGTTTTGAAACGCGTGGGAAACAGACGCAGAAAGTAGTGGCCTTCAATTACGCCCGGTCCTATCATGAGGCACTCGAAGGTATGGTGGAAAGGCAAATGCGAAAGAGTGTGAAAATGATTGGTGACCTATGGTACACCGCCTGGGTGGACGCTGGCCAACCCGATTTGAAAAAATTGATTGACTACACACCAACCGAAGCTGAGCTAGCCGAACGTAAAGCATTACTTCAAGAATGGAAAAATCAACGGTATCGCGCGCGATACCACGACAGTGAAGACGGGAACTGATCCTGACTCGCTATCTGTAACCTTTAATAACCACTCGCGAAAGGTAATATCATTTTCATTCGATTTAACATGATCAAAATCGATGATTTTGTTATGTTTATTAAAACCGTAAAATCATGCAGTGGATCCTCACGAATATTTGGATTTCTGCGCCTATCGCAGCGATCCTGATTGGGGGTCTGATCATTGTTGTCTATAGGGCAACAAGGACTCAGAAAAAGAACTACCCCACACCGAGGCGTAAGGTCGTTTTTGAGCGACCCAACCTCCAGCAGACCAAGCCTTTGCTAATCCGATTGCCGAAACTTGGCTAAGGTATCGGCAACTACGTTTGGGTAATAACCTTTAAAAAGGTTGTAATATTCTTGAAAAATGTAAAAATTAGGCAAACCTAAATGCCTGCTTATGAGCTTTTTCAGTAACCCAAACCGAATTCCAGAAAGTTATGGATTGCGTATCGCAGCCGGATTGATCGGCTTCTTTCTTATCATGAAATTGGTGGGCTTGAGCCATCATGTGGAACTCAGGTTATTGAATCTTTTTATCCTGGTGGGTGGGGTTTATATGGCGCTGAAAAAATTCAAACAGTCTCATGCTGACCGGCTAAACTATTTTCGTGGCCTTGTAACCGGGGTTGCAACCGCTTCTGTGGGCTCTCTGGTCTTTGCTCTGTTTCTGTTCCTTTACATGCAGTCGGACAGCTCGCTCATGCAGTCTATCATCGAAAACGAACCTATGGGTAGGTATATGAACCCATACATCGCCTCGTTTATTGTGGCCCTTGAGGGCGTCTTTTCCGGGTTGCTGGTCACTTTTATTCTTATCAACTACGTCAATACAGACGAAGTAAACCAATCGTAGGACTTCCAGAACGGCTAGTATGTTGGCTGTCGTGGTAATAGCGATGAGTTATATTTGTGCCCTTTAAAGAGGGTGTTTTGTCAATAATTCTCATTTGTTTTCTGGGTGTACTAGTTGTTCAGGTAGGCTACTTGATTTTTTATTTGATCGCTTTTTCCAAAAAAGGCAAGGTCGGGGAGGCTAAACCACAGCCAGTTTCGGTAATAGTGAGCGCCCACGATGAGGAGGACAACCTTCGTGAACTTATTCCGATGCTGCTTCAGCAGGACTATCCGGAATTTGAAGTTATCGTGGTGGACGACCGTAGCAACGATGACTCGTTTAGCATACTTCGTCATTTCGCCCAGGACAACAAAAACTTCAAGCACCTCGAAGTGAAACAGAAGCCAGATCATGTTAATGGCAAGAAGTTTGCCTTAACATTAGCTATCAAAGCT
>DAORAG010000097.1:0-9047 GCA_035344095.1 Cyclobacteriaceae bacterium
TGACACTTATGAAAAAAAGTAATTTCCCATTTCTCTGGAACGAAAAATGGATGACCGATTTCTTTGACAATGGCCGCTTCTTTGATTCAGACATGATGAAAATGATGGCCAACCCTATGCCTGCTGTTAACATTGTTGAGAACGAAAAAGAATTTGTGATCGAATTGGCAGCTCCTGGTCTGACCAAGAAAGATTTCAACGTAACAGTAGAAAACGGAGTGTTGACTATCTTCGCTGAGAAAGAATTGGAGAAAGAAGACCTCAAGAAAAACTACACTCGCAAAGAGTACAGCTTTGAAAAATTTGAGCGTTCTTTCACTTTGCCAGAAAATGTGATCGTTGACAAAATCAAGGCACACTACGAAGACGGCATTTTGAAACTTGAAGTTGCCAAAAAGGAAGTGGCTACTCTTCCTCCAAAAAAAGAAATATTGGTAGCATAACGTAACAGAAAGCACTGAGGATCTGAAACCCGCGTAATCTTAAGGGCTCCTTTAGAACCTAAACTGAAAAATCGCGCGACCGTATGATGATCCGAGCTGGAGGGCTGGCAAAGTGTCAGCCCTCACTTTTTATTTTTATCAACTGATTCACTTCCTTAGAATTGTAAATACACCCACACCCACCATTCCCAGTGCTATGAAAAGATCTATGTATTCCCATGATCCCCACTGTTCTACTTTTGAAACACGATAAAATCCAAATGCTACACCCAGCGCGACATATAGGTATCCTCTCCAGTTTTTAAAATTCACTGCGTCCATGAGAAATTACTTCAAACTTTATTACAAAATATTTTTGATCCAACCGCCATCAACTGCAAGCGATACCCCAGTGATGTAGCTGGCCCGCTCACTTGCCAAAAAGGCAACCGCTGCAGCAAATTCCTCGGGCCGACCAAATCGCCCCAGCGGTATCTCTTGTGTTACGTTTTTGAAGGCAGGGTTCCCTGCGATCAACTTATCAAGCCGTGCTGTTTGGGTGTAGCCGGGCATCACATTGTTAACAGTGATATTATACTCACCTAACTCCTGCGAAAGTGTCTTCATCAGTCCAACCACTGATGCTCTCACTGCATTGGAGAGCACCAAGTTCTGAACAGGTTGTTTCACTGCCTGTGAGGTAATCGCTATGATCCTGCCCCATTTTTGGTTTTTCATTCCAGGTAAAAAACCCTTGACCAACCCAACTGCACTTCCGAGCAATTGCGCTGTGGCCTTATCCCAATCATCTTTTCCAAAATCCTCAAACTTTCCTGCCGGTGGTCCACCGGTATTGGTCACAAGGATATCGACCTTCTCAAATTTATTTAGCGTTTCCCGAATCATTCGATCCCTATCATCCTCAGATGATAAATCACCTACCAAACTCAGCACCTCAGTGCCTAATGATGCTGCTTCCTGAGCAGTGCTTGTCAGTGTTTCTTCAGTCCTGCCACAAATTGCAAGATGTACTCCTTCCTTGGCGAGCTCCAACGCTACGCTCCTGCCCAACCCTTGACTGGAAGCTGCCACGAAAGCAACCTTTCCCTTAAGCCCAAAATCCATAAACTATTTTCTCAGATAATGATCAGTACCATCTAACCAATCTTCGCGGGGAGGCGACCATGAATCAATTTCCTCTACGTCACCAATCATCAGCGCCTCATGTGGCAAGTTGGAAGGTATCACCACCACATCACCCGCATGCAAATCCATCACCTGTTCTTTATTCGCACCAAACCAAAACCGCATCGAACCAGAAACAACCTGTGTAATCTGTTCATGTACGTGGTGATGAAGAGGCACCACGAAACCGTCCTTAAAATTCATTTTTGCAATCATCATCTTCTCTCCTGTCACAATTCTTCTCACCATGGAGGGGTTGACCTGTTCGCGGGGCACTGCGTCCCAATTGATTTTTTCTAACATGATTCGAAATTATTTGTGTTCTATAATGCAACTAAAGGTAAGGGATTTAGGTCTATTGTTCATTATCGCACATCACCTGTACACATTTGACTATTAGGCGCTACTGACTCATCCTTTTTTTAGTCTCAACCGTAACCTTCAACTGTGGCACAGGTATTGAATAAATAATAGGAAACTCAAACAAACTCATTATGAGGACAATCTTTACACTGATTCTGCTATCGGCATTTAGCGCAGCTTATTCACAAACCACCGTAAAGGCAAGCGATATCATTCGGCAAATAAATGATGGCCAGCCTGTACTTTACAAGAATGCTGAAATTGAAGGCGAACTGGACCTTACTGACCTGCACACCCGTAGGCACACCGAGTCTTCATTTGACTTCTTTGGAAAGGGAAATGACCAATATGAAAGCACGGTGGAGGTGTCGCTCACATTTATCAATTGCACATTTAGAGATGATGTTCTTGCCTATTATCACATTGAAAGAGACAACGATACCTACATCGCACATTTTGAAGAAGACGTGACCTTTCAAAACTGCACATTCCGAAGGGCAAGCGAATTCAAATATTCTGAGTTTGAGGAGAAAACTGACTTTAGCGGAACTACATTCAATAGAGAGGCCAACTTCAAATATGCTGAATTCAATAATACACCAGCATTTGCCAACGTAAAATTCACCGATGATGCCAACTTCAAGTATGCTGAGTTTCCAAGAGGCGCCAACTTTGAGTCATCATCCTTTGATCGACTGGCTAACTTTAAATACACAAAGTTCAGAACCCCACTAAACATTAAGAATGTCGCATTTCGTGGTGAGGAAGACTTCAAATATACCCGGGTAGACGGAGACAGCTTTACCTCGTATTTGCTTAACAATCGTTAGGAATCGACATGAGTTTAAAACCTTCACTCATACTGCCATAACGCCATCCGTACAAGAGTAAAACTTTTCAGCACGCCTGCGCGTTAGCTTTGCCGGCTAATCAGTCTGAATTGAAGAATTTACTCCTTTTAATATTCGTGGGTCTTGCGTTGACTGGCAAAACGCAGACTCCTACCCGCAAGGCTGTTGGCATCAACAAAACGGATAATCCTATCTTAATAGATGGACGATTAGATGAGGATGTTTGGCACACAGCGGTCCCGGCAAAGGACTTCATGCAGACCTTTCCATATGACTCATCGTTATCTACTTCTCAATGCGAAATATATCTGACCTATGATGATACTTACCTTTATGTGGCTACAAAATGCAATGATATTGATCCGGAGCAGAAATTCGTCATCATTTCTCAAAGGCGTGATTTCAGGGGACCTGGAATAGAAAGCATCAATCTTGTATTTGACACCTTCCGAGATCAAACCAACGCGTTTTCGTTCGGTATAAATCCAAAAGGCATTCAGCGCGAGGGTCTCATTGCTAATGGCGGCACACAGTCGGACGACCTGTCGCTGGATTGGGATAACAAGTGGTTGAGCGAGGCATATATTGGCGATGGATATTGGTCATCAGAGATGGCTATTCCTTTCAAAACCATCCGATTCCCGGAGGGATCTACCCAATGGTATTTTAATGCCTACCGGGTTGATAGTAAGACCAATGAAAGAACTGCCTGGAATCGCGTTCCTCGAAATTTTAGACCTTTCTCACTGTCCTACACGGGGGAGCTAAACTGGGATAAACCTCTGCCAAAGCCGGGGCCTAATATCTCGATTATTCCGTTTGGAACGGTTGGGCTCAATAAAGATTTTGAAGAAAAATCTGATACAAAATTTGATCGCGCGATTGGTGGAGATATTAAAATAGCTATCACACCTTCGCTTAATCTTGACCTGACCGCTAATCCAGACTTCAGCCAAGTGGAAGTTGACCAACAAGTTACCAATGTTGATCGCTTTGAAATCTTCTTTCCGGAACGAAGACAATTTTTTCTTGAAAATGCAGATTTATTTGCAGCCTTTGGAACAGAAGATGCACGGCCTTTTTTTAGCAGGCGAATTGGCGTAGCTATTGATACCTCTACGGGATCAAATGTTCAGAACAAAATTTATGGAGGGTTCAGGTTGAGTGGCAAGCTCAATAACCGCCTTCGCATCGGTGTTCTTAACATGCAGGCAGCGGAAGATGAGACCATTTCGCTACCCAGCCTCAATTACAGCGTAGCAGCTCTCCAACAACAGGTGTTTAGTCGATCCAACATCTCGGCTCTGTTCGTCAACAAACAGTCATTTGGTCGCGCGTTTGCCGATAAGATTTTTGAAGACTCGGTGACTTATAATCGTGTGATGGCGCTTGAATACAATCTTGCTTCCATCACAAACAAATGGACAGGCAAAGCATTTTATCATCGTAGCTTCCAAGAACAAAATCCCGGAGAACAAGCTGCACACGGAGTATCACTGTTATACAGTACCCAAAAGTGGGAAGCATCGTGGAATCATTCCTTCATCGGTGAGAATTACAATGCCGAAGTCGGATTTGTAAGAAGGACCGGTGTCAACAGCATCACGCCAGAAGTTGCCTTCCGCATGTACCCAAAATCAAGTGCATTGAACAATCATGGACCTTTTATGAGAGTGGAATACATTTGGGATAATGTTGGCACAACTGACGAACTGTTTCGAATTGGGTATGATTTCAGATGGCAGGACAACGGCAATGGAAGAATTGCATTTAATAGGCGGTACACAAGGCTGCTAGAAGACTTTGACCCAACGAGGTCGAACGATGAACTCAACCCTGTGCCTTTGCCCAATGGATCTGATTATTATTACAACAATCTTTTTATAAGGTATCAATCTGATCCTCGCAAGGTACTTGCATATGAGGTAAGGTCAAGTATTGGTCAATACTTCAATGGCACCCGATTGGAATTGAACCCTGAGCTTACGTACCGATTTCAACCTTTCGGCAGCATTTCCCTTATCTACAATTTCAATCGTATCCGTCTTGATGCACCACATCCTTCGCGCGACATTCACCTGATAAGCCCTCGGCTTGATCTCACCCTGACGCGAAAATTATTCATCACCAACTTCATGCAGTTCAATACGCAGAACGAGAATGTGAATATCAACGCAAGGCTGCAGTGGAGATTCAAGCCGGCTAGTGATATTTTCCTTGTCTACACTGATAACTACTTCTTCAGTTTTGATGAGCCCGCCAATAACTGGATGCCACGAACGCGAGCGCTGGTCTTTAAAATGACCTACTGGCTTAATTTGTAAGAGAGAGTAATTGGATTTTTTTCATCACCAGTTCCCTTTCCAATCTGGTTTTTACAAGAGGCAAGGCGGTCTTCAAATGTGCCAAAGCCTGATTACGATTGGTTAACCAATATAATTCTGCGAGCAGCAAGTGATAGAAATGATTGTCTGTTAACTGTAATTTTTCCGCCTCCACAATTGCCAGAGCAACTCCCCTAACCTTTGACAATGCGTAGGTTCTGTTAAGCGCAGCAATCGGAGAGTACGCGATCATGAGCAGCTTGTTGTACAACTGAAGTATGCTTTCCCACTTATCTTGGGTATCTTCCTTTTTTGTATGCCAATATGCAATACTCGCCTCCAGGTGATACTTCGATAGCTTGCTGCCTGACGATGCCTTGTTGAGGTAGTAGGCGCCTTGGGAAATCAACTCCATATCCCATAGGGACTCGTCCTGATCCGCATAAAGAATCATCTCACCATTTTGTCCCTTTCTTGCTTTAAATCTTGAGGCATGGAAGCACATAAGTGCATACAAGGCGTTTACCTCCGGAAGGTTGGTTCTGTCATTATCCAATAACAACTTGACCAACTGCATTGCCGCAAGACAGAAGTCTTCACGAATAATTGTATTGCTACTCTCGGAGTAGTACCCTTCATTAAAAACCAGGTACAGGGTTGTTAATACCGGTTCAAGTCGTTGAGTTATGGCAGCCTCATCGGGCATCTCTACTGCCACCCCCACTTCCCGTAGTTTCTCCTTAGCTCGAAATAGGCGTTTATTGATTACGTCCTTACTGGTCAAAAATCCATTAGCAATCTCCTCTATACCAAAACCACATAAGATTCTCAAAGAAAGCCCAATCTGAGATTCCATCGAAATAGAAGGATGACATAACGCAAATAACATCTGCAATTGGCTATCTGTGATATTCTGTTCAGACAAGTCCAGCTCCGGTACAATTCCATCCAAATCCCTTTTGATGTTTGGTGCGACCTTGAGCAGGTAAGTCTGACTTTTATGTTGATAGTTTCTCGCTTTATTTTTTGCTACAGCATGGAGCCAAGCCACCGGATTTGGAGGAATACCTTTATAAGGCCAACTTTCCAGCGCTGCCAGAAAAGTCTCGGCAGCGATGTCCTCGGCCACCTCAATGTGTTCAATGCCAAAATGCTTGCAAAGCACCGATGCTAGTTTGCGATACTCCGTTCGAAACAAATGAGGAATTAGCTGTTGTTCCATCAGGTAAGAGGTTGCTACTCCTTTTTTTGAAATCGCAACGCTATTAACATTTAGTGCACACCATCATCCTTGGCTATTCTCCGCACTTCAACAGTATTACCATCTCCCTGTAATACAGGGCATCCTTTGGCAAATTCAACGGCCTCATCGATTGATTTTGCTTTCACAACGATCAAACCACCAATTGTCTCTTTTATATCACCAAAAGGTCCATTGGTCACCAAATTATTATGGTGGACCACGCGGCTATCGTCAAACGGAAGCCCGGTTCCACTGACAAATTTGTTTTGTGCGGCAATTCCGCCAATCCAATCCATGGTTTGATTCATCCACTTCTGGATTTGCTCGGGTGAGGCCACTTTTTTTCCGTCTTCGTGCCTCATAATTAATGCATACTCTTCCATTGTAATGATTTTAAGTATTGAACAAGATGTTTAACTACTCTCATATCAAATGGAGACACGAGAATAGGACAGCAGCCATCAAAAATTTTTGAGATGACGCATCAATTTTCCAAAATCAAAAACTCTACCCTCCGGTTTTGTTGCTTGCCAGCCTCTGTGGAATTAGTTGCTACCGGTTTGGATTCACCATAACCTTTGAATGAAATCCTGTCGGACGGAATCTTGTTCTCAATCAAATAGTTATAAACTGCCTTAGCCCTATTGGTGCTCAATTGCTGATTGTGGGCATCGTCTCCCGTGCTGTCCGTATGACCAGAAACTTCAATCTTAAGGTTCACATACTCTTTCAGCATTGACACCAACCTGTTCAACTCAAAAGAAGTCTCCGTTCTAAAATCGTATTTATCTGTATCGAAGAACACATTGTTTAGTCGAATCACCTGCCCTTTCTCCAATGGGAACAAATACAAATCGCGAGTGATTTCATTGTAGTCTTTCAATTTAGTGAGATCAATGTTCTCATTGAGAGATGCATAACCTTTGGATGACGCCAGAAATCCATAGCTGCTCCCTGATGGTAGCACAATTTGATACTTACCATCGTTAGAATCTGATTTGGCCGAGCCCATAACCGACCGTGTCAGATACGACTCATAAATAATGTCAGCTCCCAGAGGTTCATTTGTTTTCGCGTTCAGCACTCTTCCCTTCACCAACACAACGGGTTTTGGACGAAGCGCATTGGGCAGCTTTATGCGATGGATATCTTCCTTATGCTCATCTCCTTTATTAGAAGTGAAATAAGCATACTCTCCAGAAGCGGGCACAACAAAGTAGGCGTCAAATCCAGGGGTATTAATTTTCGATCCGAGGTTTATAGGTTTCGACCACTTAGTCCAACTCTCGTCAAGCCTGGTGCTCATGAATAAGTCACGACCACCGTATCCCGGCCAGCCAGAAGAGGCGAAATACAACGTCCTCCGGTCTGGAGCAAGAAAGGGAGAAGTTTCACCCTCGGCTGTATTCACCTCAGCTCCCAGATTCATTGGTACAGTCCATTTTCCGTCATCATCCAAAAAGCTGACATAAACATCTTTGTTTCCGATGGCATCATCTCTTTGAATCGCCATCACAATTGTTTTGTTGTCTGCGTTCAAATGATATTCACCGTATTGATTTCGGTTGTAAAAATCCTGAATGGTCACCTCCTCAGGGAATTGCCATCCATTCGTTCCTTTTTTTGTCATTGACATACCAACTGAAGAACTTCCGTTTGGATGGTAAACATTGAGAAGCAATGCAGTTTGTCCATCGGGGGTAACGGAGCAAAGTGAATTGTTATTGGCGTTATTAATAGGCCCACCCAAATTGACAGCCGTCATAAATCCCCCAACGCTGTCCCTTGCCGAAACCCAGATATCCTGTTTTGATTTATCTGAACCTAAATTCCCCGGATGATTCTGTCGCGTGAAATAAAGTGTTGATCCATCGGGTGAAATCACTGGCAAGAGCTCTGACGCAGTAGTGTTTACGTTATCAGAAAGTCGTTCTGCATCCGATTCAAAAAGACTAGCCGGCACCTCATTCAACTTGTGCTTGTAAGGCGTGTCCGAGCTGCTCACCCCGATTGCATCGATGTTAATGAATCCATTGACCAGGCTGGTATTAAATTCAACCTTTAAACCAACCACTTTGTACGGAGTCAACGGAATCATGTAGATGAATAGTCCATCAGGTGACGGCTTAGGTTGTGGATCATCATAACCCACATGCGCCACACCTTCAGTATCAAACAAGGTGATATGGGTAAGTGATCCTGAGTTTTGCAGTTCATTCACAATAATCTGCCTCACCTGAATTGCATTGGCAAATGACACGTGCAGGTACTCCGGAACGTCACTCTTTTGTTTTGAGGGAGCCCATGCAATGCCAACACCCTTTCCATAAACAAAACATGATGGTTCACCAAGCACTGTCTGCGCTGTGTAAGACCCCGGGGCAGACTTCCACACAAATTCTGAGGAAACCCCTTCGACTTTAGCGGCCCACTCAACGTTTTGCGCAAAAGAAATAACAAAGAACAAGGAAAAGCCAATGGTCCCAACCAGGTGCTTCAAGGAGACAGGATAAGCCAACATACTACGGTTTAAAAAATTAACATGGAAGATAATCTTTATCCACCAGTTAATCCTGATCTCAAACTCAAATTTTCGTCTGTAGAAGTGCCAATTTTCTTAATTTCAAACCTTATCCAAAAAATATGAACCGAGTTGACC